>JAJXXA010000035.1 GCA_021781335.1 Actinomycetes bacterium | reverse complement strand
CACGGATCATGGTCCGCACTTGTCGTCGGCGCATCCCGACCGCTCGCAAGAGACCGATCTCTCGGGTGCGCTCGAACACGCTCAAGAACAGCGTGTTGATGATGCCGATCAGTGCGATCAGTATTGCGAGCGCGAGCAGGGCGTAGACAAGACCGAGCAGTTGGTTCACCTGCGCCTGTTCGGTCTTTATGAATTCATCACGAGTCTGGATCTTCAGATTGGTGAAGGCACTGAGGCCCGCCTTGATCGAGTTGTCCGAGGCGGGCGAGACCGAGGAAGTGTTGAGCAGTAACACGACGGGCTGGGTGGAAGACGCGAAGTGTGCGCGAAAGAATCCGTCACCGACGACGTACGAACCGAGTAGCGCATTGGGTTTGAAGACCGCGCCGATTCGAACCGACGTCGCGCCGGTCTTCGCGAAGCGCACGCGAATCGTGTCGCCCACCTTTAGATGCTTGGTGTTCGCGATCGTCGAGCTGATCAACATCCCTCCAGAACCGAGAGTGGATGCACCCTGGCCCGACTCGATGCGAAGGATGATGGTGCGCGACAGGCTCTGGCGCGAGATGGCGGTGAGGTTCACGACCGAGTGCTGGAACTCAAACACCCCGCTATCCACCCTCGTGACCGTTGAGACGCCGGGGATCTTTGCGGCGACCGCGGGCGCGGCGCTGCTGATGCCCGACATCGGCGCGCCGGTCAAGGAACCCGAGATGATGTAGTCGGCGGAAATCGCATCCTTGATGCTCCCGGTCGCCGACTGCGCAATGGACGCACCGAAGACCGAGAATGTCGAGACGAGCGCGAGGCCGATCATGAGAGCCGACGCCGTCTGGGCTGTACGGCGGGGGCTTCGCATCGAATTCTCTCGACCCAAGGTGCCAGCGACGCCCAAGGTCGAGGCGAGCGGACGACCAATGACGCTCGCCATGGGCCGTGCGATGAGAGGTGCGAGCATGCCAATGCCGATGAAGATCGCAACCGCACCGAGACCGACCACCGAGATGGTCGCCTTGATCAGTCCGAAGGTCAGACACAGCGCCCCGCCCAGTGCGACCAGTGCGCCGATAAAAAGACGGCGACGTACAAAGCTGACGTTGGCACCCGAGTAGCTCGACAGCGCCATGATGGGCGGGATTCGAAGTGCGTGACGCGCCGGGCTGATGGCCGAGATGACAGTGACGCCAATGCCGATGCCGAGCGCCGCGATCACGGTGCGCGTGGAGAACACCAGCGCACCCTGGGGCAAGGAGATCCCGAAAGATCTCAAGAGAGAATCGAGGCCCATCGCCGTGAGCACGCCCAGACCCAATCCGACCAGTGACGCCACCGCGCCGAGCAGGAACGCTTCGAGGAGAACCGACTGAAAGACCTGGCGCCGACTCGCTCCGACGATCCTCAAGAGCGCGAGTTCCTTCGTGCGCTGTCCAACGATGATCGAGAACGTGTTGAAAATCGTGAAGGCGCCGACGAAGAGCGCGATGAACGCAAAGACCAGCAACGCCGTTGATAAGAAGCCCAAGAGCTGGTTCATGAGACTCGTGTTCTCATTGGCCACGGTCTGACCGGTGACGACCTCAAGACCGCGAGGTAGTACGTGCTGCACCGCACGCTGCACCGCAGCCTTGTTGGCACCAGGAGTGACGAGGATGTCCACCGTGTCGAGTTGACCGACTTTGTCAAAGAGCTTTTGCGCAGTGGGCAGCGTGAACGCAGCGATCGTCGCACCCGCGAGATTGTCTGCCGTCCCAAAACGCACCATGCCCGAGATGGTGAAGTACTGCGGAGCGCCTGGCAGGAGTATCTTGACCCGGTCGCCCACTTTGAAGCCGAACTTCGTCGCCGTGCCGTGGTCGATCACCACCTGGGTGGGACTGCGAGGACCAGTACCGGCGACGAGCGTGAGCGACGAGAGCCGCGGGTCCTCACCGTACGTCATGCCTATGGTCGGTGCGCCACCGGTGGCGACGGCCTTGCCGTCTTTACCCACGTACTGGGCGTACCCGCCGACCCCACCTTCGGCGACTTCGACACCGTGAACGCTACGGATCGCGCTTAGGACCGACTGACTGAAGGGTTCTCGCACCGCCAAGGCGCCGGTCTGGTTCGAGAAAGCGGCGACACCGCGCACTTGAAGGTCCACATTTTGATAGACGCGGTTGAACAGACTCGAGAACGTGCTGTGCAAGGTGTCAGTCAGGACGAGGGTTCCCGACACGAAGGTCACCCCGAGTACGACCGCCAAGCCCGTGAGGACCAGTCGCAACTTATGCGAGAACATCCCCCTGAGCGTGATCTTCCACATATCAGTGACCCAGACGCTTCATCTGCTCCAGTACCGCATCAGCCGTGGGCGCCAGCATCTCGCCCACGAGCTGACCGTCCGCGAGAAAGACGACCCGGTCCGCGTGCGCAGCGGCGCGGGCGTCGTGGGTGACCATCACGATCGACTGATGGAACTCATCGACCGAGCGGCGCAGGAACTTGAGCATCTCAGTTGAAGAGTTGGAATCCAAATTGCCGGTGGGCTCGTCGGCGAAGATGAGTTCTGGTCGCCTGATCATCGCTCGAGCGCAGGCGGTGCGTTGCTGTTGACCACCCGACATCTCAGAGGGGTGGTGCGAGAGCCGGTCGGAAATCCCGAGTTGCTCGACGAGGAACGTGAGCCACTCCTCGTCTACGGCCGCCCCGGCCAACTTGATCGGTAGAACAATATTCTCGAGCGCCGTGAGCGTGGGCACCAGATTGAACGACTGGAAGATGAAGCCGATGCGGTCACGTCGCAGTTGGGTCAACTCACTTTCACCGAGGGTGCCAATCTCGAGTTCACCAATGTAGGTGTGGCCAGAGGTCGCGACATCCAAACCAGCCATGCAATGCATCAACGTCGACTTGCCCGAGCCCGAGGGGCCCATGACGGCGACGAACTTCCCCTTCTCGAAGTCAACGGTGATCCCGTTCAAGGCGCGCACCTCGGCGACACCCGACCCATAGGTCTTGACCAGATCGGTAGCGTGCGCCACGCTCTTCAAGTCTGCATCGTGAGCCGCGGACTCAATCGGGTGGGTGGTCGACATCGCTGACGTCCTTTCGTCGTGACGTGACCTACCACGCAATTCCGGTGCCCGCGTCACACTGATTCTGCTCACGTCACGATGGAGCGTCCAGAGTAGTAAGTCCCATTCCCTGCCTAGAAGTGTCGGGCGTCGATCGTCGAGAAGCCTCGGCGATCGTGACGTCTCGCACTGGAATCGAAGGTGGGCACGGGTGTCCGGTAGTTTGTGCCCGTGGACCACACGACGCTTGCCCCGGCCGGATCGATCGGCGTCGTGTGGCTCGATCTCGACCAACCACGCGACGTGGTTGACGCATTAGCACTCCTGCTCGACGAGGCCGAAGAACAGCGGATATCGCGCCTCGCAGTCCCCACCGAGCGACATCGCGCCATCGTTCGACTCGCGAGGCGCCGTCAAGTCCTCGCCGACATCCTCCACGCGACCACGAAGGACGTTGAGGCACTTCCGGGGCAGGATACACCGGGCGCCATCACATTAC
>JAJXXA010000076.1 GCA_021781335.1 Actinomycetes bacterium | reverse complement strand
TCAGCCATCGGCGAGCGGCAGATGTTGCCAGTACAGATAACCGATAGGAAAAATGGACGAAGCGCGGAGATGTCGCTCATAAGAATTGATTCATTCTTACAGTCGCCGCCAACTTTTCATGCGCACAACACTTGCGAGAAACGGTACGATTGTTGCAGGAACGTACGGAAGGAGATGCGATGCCACTTTCAGAGCATGAGCAAAAGATCCTGGCCGAACTTGAGGAATCGCTCTCCAAACAAGATCCACGATTCGTCAAGAACGTTCGAGAGACCAACGTGTACTCACACGGTGGCCGACGTGTGCGTTGGGGCGTCGTCGGATTCGTCGCCGGTTTGATGATTCTCGTACTCTTCTTCTCACGCTCGACCTTGGTTGGGCTACTCGGTGTCGCGCTGATGTTTGTGTCAGCGGTGGTGATTGAACGCAATGCTCGGCTGCTCGGACGAGCGTCGTGGCAGGACATTACTCGATCACCTCAAGGTGACGACGCCCACGCGAGTTACGGTCCACGGACCCGCTCGCTTCGCGACTGGTTGTCGCGCCAACGCCGCCGCAGCGAATGACCGACGCCGGGATCGCCGACAGGGCGATTCCGTGTCTCGCTATCGACATCGGCGCAAGCAAGGTCGACGTCGCGCTCGTCAGTGACGGTGTCATCAGTGCGCGTGGTCGTTTAGAGGTTGGCGCGAACGTCGGCCGCTTAGACGTCGCCATCATCGAACTCGCGCGATCTGTGGTGCGCGATGTCGAGTACGGGGTCATAGGTGTCGCTTGCGCCGGGCCCATGACCAAACATGGAGAATCTGTGTCGCCACTCAATATCCACGAGTGGCGTGACTTCCCCCTTCGACAGCGTCTTCGAGACGCACTTGGTCATGACGTCTTCATCGACGGTGATGCACGCGCCCTGGCGTTGGCCGAAGGAAGTTTCGGTGGCGCACGGACTCAACGTTCGTACCTCTCAATGGTCGTGTCCACGGGTGTGGGTGGAGCGTTCATCATTGATGGCCGATTACTCGATGGTGAGTCGGGAAATGCGGGACACGTTGGTCACCTCAATGTCGTACCGGACGGGCGTCTGTGCTCGTGTGGTAGCCATGGCTGCCTCGAGGCGGAGGCTTCAGGGTGGGCCATAGAAGACATGACTGGTCGACCGGCGAAGTTCGCTGACCACATCGTGCGCCATCGATGCGCGAGTTTGGTAGGGCGCGCCGTTGGCACGCTGAGTTCAGTCCTCGATTTCACCCGGTGTTACATCGCTGGATCAGTGGCGCTTGGATTCGGAGACGAGTTCTTTGACACCGCGAACAAGGCCGCGCACGAAGTCGCGATGATGCGTTACAGCGAGAACCTCGAGATCAAGAGATCTGAGTTGGGCGCTGATGGTCCGATCCTCGGTGCGGCAATGGTTGGCTGGCGAGGAGAAGCGTGATGAGACGGTATTGGTCTCCCGGCCTTGGGCGATATCTGGTGACGCACCCCATTGATGCGGTGGTCCTCGTTCGAGCGGGTTGGAAACTGCGCTCGACAGGCTGGTGGAAGAGGGCGCCATATCTTCCACTTCCCTCAAAGAAGTATTGGGAATTTCGAATGACAACCCTCGGCGGCTCGAGTCATGTCCGACCGACCCCGTCCGCGATGATCGACGCGGCGAAGTGGTCCGTTCGACAACGAGCGGGGCGGTAAATTCATCGGATGGGGCGAGTACTCCTGTTGAACGCGACGTTTGAACCACTCCAACTGGTGAGTGAGCGACGGGCGGTCGTCTTGATGCTCGCGGGACGTGCCGAGCCGATCGTGACCCCTGATGAACCTGCGGTATGCCGGTCCGCGTCGGTGACGATTCCCATACCGTCGATTGTTCGTCTGCATGAGATGGTCAAGTTGCCCACCAAAGTTCGCACCCCACCCTTGACAAGGCGATCACTGCTTTTACGCGACAGCTTTCGCTGCGCCTACTGCTTGGAGCACGCAGACACGATTGATCACGTCGTGCCACGCAGTCGCGGCGGGCGACACGAATGGACCAATGTCGTCGCCGCATGTCGACGACACAACATGCAAAAAGGTGACCGACTCTTGGAAGAGATCGGCTGGCGAATGCACTTTGAGCCTCGCGTTCCAGACGGCCCCTGGTGGCGTTGGCGTCACGTCCCCGACCCCGACCCGCTCTGGGCTCCGTACTTACCGCGTGCCTCGTGAGCATTGAGGTAGAGAACCTCTACGACTACGACGCCATTCGTCAGTTGCGCGACGCCACGATGTTCGTGGCGAAGGTGGATTCTGCGACGCTTGTTCTTGGGAGCAGTCAGCCAATTGATGTCCTTGAACTGGATCGCCTGGATTCCATAGTCCTACGTCGACGTCGCGGTGGGGGAGGACTGGTGCTGCTTCGCCCTGGCGACCTCTGGATTGACTGGTGGATACCCCAAGGTGACGAGCGCTGGTCCAATGACGTCCACGTCAGTTCAATTCGATCCGGAAAATGGTGGCAGAGTGCCCTTAACCCTTTCGTCAACGGAGTCGCGCGTGTGCACAACGGATCACTCGAGGGCGACCCCGCCCTGCGTGTTGTGTGTTTTGCGGGACGAGGCCCGGGCGAGGTGTTCGTCGATGCTAGAAAAGCGGTCGGTCTGACGCAATGGCGAGTGCGCGAGGGTATCTTCGTCTCGACGGTGATTCACGGGAGTCCTTCGAAAGAGATCGTCGATCTCCTGCGCGAACCGCCACCAGGTATTCTCGAAGCCCTTGACCACCACGTCCTGTCGACGTTGGGCGTTGGCGAACCGGAAGATCTGCTAGAGGACCTGATCAAGGTGAGTGGACCTTGGCGGATGAGCCCGTCACCACTGAACAACTGATCAACTGATCTCGATTCCTTACGTCGCGGGCCAGCTTCGCGCTAGCGCCCGTGGGCGGCCTACGACCTCTCTCCATGTCCAAGTTCAGGCCCGGGTGCGGCCAGTGGACGTCTGACACAACAAAATGTGGCGTGAGGGCACAAATCTTCCATGAAGTGGAGACGAGTGGTGTAATGTGTCACGAAGTGGGGGAGAGTGGTGATCCCGTCGAAGGAGTAGGTGATGCTCGGGTTTGTGGGTCAGTTTCAGCATTCGCTGGACGCCAAGGGTCGATTGATCCTGCCCGCCAAGTTTCGCCCTGAATTCGAACGCGGCGGCCATCTGAGTCCCAATACGGAGGGTTGCGTAGCGCTATGGACGCCGGGTGAATTCGCTCGCAAGACCGAAGACTTCCTTTCCGAGAGTCGTCACGGCGGAGCGCTCGGTCGCCGCCAGGCCCGCTACTGGGCGGCGAACTCATCGGACGTCGAGTTTGACAAGCAGGGACGATTCGCATTGCCCGCTGCAATCCGAGAGTACGGCCACCTGGTGGGCGATGTGTTGATCGTGGGGATGCTCGACCACGTCGAACTCTGGAATCCGACCATCTACGCCCAAGAAGTGAACTCCGCCGAGGAGATGTTCAAGCAAGGCAGTAATTAGTGATTGGAGTTGATCAGCAGTACCGGCCGCGGACCATGCGCAGCCTGGCAATCGTGACGTTGGTTCGAGAGTCCTCCTCCGCCATTTCGGACCATCGATCGATTGAAAGGCTGCAGATGGCCCAGGACAACTACCACCAACCAGTACTCGAGCATGAGATCGTCGAGTTGTTCTCCAGCCTTCCGGCTGGCGTGATAGTCGACGCCACCTTGGGCGGGGGAGGCCACAGCGCCGCCATCCTCGCCAGTGCCCCTCACCTGCGCGTTCTAGGTATCGATCGAGATCCTGATGCCAGGGCTGCCGCCGGTCAATCGTTGTCGGGCTTTGCTGAGCGGTTCCACATTGTGGACAGCACTTTCGCGGAATTGCACGATGTGGTGCGCGCCAACGCAGCCTTCATTCATGGCGACCCGATCGTCGGGATCCTCATGGATTTGGGTGTCTCGTCGCACCAACTTGATGAATCGAGTCGAGGCTTCTCTTTTCGCGCTGACGCCCCTCTTGACATGCGGATGGATCCGAGCAAAGGCGAGACCGCGGCGCAGTTCTTGACCCATGTTGATCAGCACGAATTCGCCCGAATCCTTCGCGCTAACGGCGAGACGCGTTTCGCAGGCTCCATTGCCAAAGTCGTACTGGAACGCCAGCCAAAGACCACCGGCGAACTCACCGAAGCGGTCGAACGTGCAGTCCCTATGGCGGCGCGTCGACGTGGTCACGTGGCGACGCGGGTCTTTCAGGCGCTTCGGATCGTCGTGAACGCCGAGGAGGAGCAGCTTTCACTCGGCCTCGACGCGGCACTTGACGAGCTGGCGGTGGGCGGGGTGATCGCCGTGATCTCGTATCACTCAGGTGAGGACCGCGTTGTCAAGTCAGTGTTGCACGACGCGGAAACGGGTGGTTGCACCTGCCCCGTCGAGCTCGGATGCGTGTGTGGCGCGGTTCATCGCTTCAAGGTGTTCAAGGCCAGCGCCCAACTGGCCACCCCGCGAGAGATTGAGATCAATCCTCGTGCGCGCTCGGCACGTTTGCGCATTGCGCGCAAGGTGGCGCCGTGAGCGTCATCAGCTTCCCGCGGCGTGTCGACACGCGACGACGTCCACGCACCGCGACTCGACCTTCACGTCCAAGCGCCCTCCATCAAGAACGCGCTCCTCGACGTCGCGCCGCGGCTTCGCTGTGGCGTGGAGCGTCAGTGCAACGAAAGTCAGTGATCGTCGTTGCCTTCGCCTTAGCGGTGTCGCTCGCGGGGAGCATGCTCGTGGCGGAGCGGCAGATCCAACTCCACCAACTTCAGAGTCAACTCCTGCAGGACCAATCGACCTACGCGGTTCGGGTCGGCACACTGACCAACCTCTCGGCGCCCAGTCAGATCGCCACCCAAGCGGGTGCGCTTCATTTGGTTGACCCGGTTTCCGTGACGCAAGTTCCGTCTACGTCGCTTGATGCGATCCTGCCGCTGCCGAAGTTCTCTGGTTATGCACCGGTCACATCAAGGACGAATCGGTGAGCACACACAACACCTCGACACACGCTCGAACTCGTGCTCAGCCCCGTCGCGTTGCAGTGCCGAGTGGCGCGCGCCGGCTGAACCTCCTTCGTGCAGTGTTCATCCTTTGCTTCGTTCTCCTCGCGCTTCGCCTTTTCCAGATACAGATCGCCGATCACGCGCGGTATTCCAAGCTCTCGGTGGCCCAGGTTCGTGTGAACCTGACCACCACGGCATTGCGAGCGGGCATCTACGATCGTTACGGTCAGATCCTCGCAATTTCGAGACCGACCTCACTCGTTATCGCCGATGACTTCCAGATAACCCACCCGACACAAGAAGCTCGCGCGATGTCGCCAATGGTGCACGTGCCGCTCGCAAAACTGACGAGACTTCTCTCAGAGAAGAACGGCTATGTGGTGGTCAACAACAAGCTGGACCTCACTAACGGACGAAAGCTCGCCGCGGCGGCGTTTCCGGGAATCGTGGTGCAGGACTCGTCAGTGCGAAGCTACCCCAATGGCACACTTGGACAATCGCTGATCGGAGGTACGAACGCCTCGGGTGCGGGTTCCGCGGGTCTCGAATACCAGTACCAGAAGCAATTGGCCGGCCAAACCGGCATCACGAGGGAGTTCGTCTCGTCATCAGGCGTAAGTCTGCCCAGTTCAGTGAGCAAGGTCATAAGAAAGGCGACGCCCGGCGTTGGCCTTGAGTTGACCATCGACTCCTCGCTGCAATTCGTCACCGAGCGTGCGCTCGCCACCGAGTTGAAGTCCAGTGGTGGCGTCAGCGCTGACGCGGTCTTTATGGACGTGAAGACGGGTGAGATACTCGCCGACGCCTCGCTCGTCAACACCAAATCCCACCCTGGCGTATTGGGTCCCATACCGTCGTGGGGTCGATCGGTCGGCGTACCTGGCATCGAAGAGACCATCAATAACTTGCCGTTCAGCCAGGCCTACGAGCCCGGTTCCGTGTTCAAAGTGGTGACCTTCTCCGCCGCACTTCAGGCCGGTCTCATCACCCCCAAGTCCGTCTTCACCGTTCCCTATTCAGCGGTGGTCGGCGGTCGACTCTTTCACGACGCGGAGTTGCACGGTGTTGAGCACCTGAGTGCCACTCAGGTGATTGCGCAGTCGTCGAACATCGGTACCTACGAGATCGGCAGGCTCGTGGGCGAAGCTGGTCTGCTCGCTCAGGTGCAGCGTTTGGGTTTCGGACAGGTGACGTCGCTCAACTATCCCGGCGAGACAGCTGGGTTGCTCGTCAACGCGGCGAACTGGTACGCCAGTGATGAAGTGGCGCTGCCCATCGGGCAGGTTGACGCGGTCCCCGCTATCCAAGTGCTCGACGCCTACAACACGGTGGCCAACGGCGGAGTGTTCGTAGAACCGAAGTTGGTACGAGGTTACGTGTACGCGAATGGTACGACTAAGGCGACGCCACCAAGCGCGACGCGTCGTGCCCTCAGTCCAGCGGTGGCCTCCACGATGGACACGATGCTCCAGCAAGTCGTGCTCGCTGGTACGGGTGTCAGCGCCATTATCCCGGGCTACAGTGTCGCAGGCAAGACCGGTACCTCATCGATTCCCTGGCCCGGCAAGGACTTGCTCTTGCCGGGGCAGTTCTATGCCAGTTTCGTCGGATTCGCTCCAGCGAACCACCCTGTATTTTCCATGATCGTCGTCGTGGAGCGCCCGTTGAGCTCGATCTATGGAGGTTCGATTGCGGCGCCCGTTTTCCACCAAGTGATGTCCTACGCTTTACATCATTACGGCATTCCGTCCGACGGAACAATTGTGAAACCGCTGACGGGTTCGGGTGCGAGTATTGGATCGGATGTGACGTGATGCAACTTGGCGACGTACTTCAAAGTTTCTCGCTTGACGTAGCGACGAGTTGTGTGGAGATCACGTCGGTCGACATCGATTCACGTTCGTGTACAGCGGGAGCGTTGTTCTTCGCGATGCCCGGTGCGCACGGACACGGGGCGCAGTTCGTCGACGACGCGGTGAACCACGGCGCGGTCGCCGTTGTCAGCGACACGCCAGTGAGTGCGCTGGTGCCGGTCGTGGTGGTGCCCGGCGATCAATTGCGGGCGCTGATGGCCCACGCCAGTTCACTCGTCGTTGGTCAACCTGAGAAGCGTATGGAGTTGATCGGCGTCACCGGCACCAATGGCAAGACGAGCGTCACCTCACAGGTGAGCTCTCTGGCGTCGGCGTTGGGTTGGAACGGCGCGAGTATCGGCACGTTGACCAATGAACGCACGACGCCGGCACCGCCTGAGTTGTTTCGCTCCCTCGCCGAACTGGCCACCCATTTCGATGCTCAGCGTGCGCGGTCGGTTGTGGCGATGGAGGTCTCGAGTCATGCGCTCGATCAACGAAGGGTGCAGGGTCTTAGCTTCAGCGTGACGGCCTTCACCAATCTCAGCCACGATCATCTGGACTATCACCACTCAATGGAGGAGTACTTCAACGCGAAGGCGCAGCTGTTCACGCCCGAGCATGCGGCACACGCGGTTATCTGGTGTGACGATTCCTATGGACTTCGCTTGGCTGATCTGACCACGGTTCCGGTGTCGCGCGTGCATCGAAGTGACGCATCCGATGTGAGCGAATCGCTCCAGGGGACCATCTTCTTCTGGCGCGGTCACCTCGTCAACACGCCGTTGATCGGTGATTACAACGTCGACAACGCTCTGATGGCCATGGAAATCGTCCGTTCGCTCGGTGCTGGGGAGGATCACATTGCCCACGCGATGTCCGACGTACGAGGTGTGCCGGGCCGATTTGAACTCGTGAGCGGTGGTGAGGTGACGGTCATTGTCGACTACGCCCACACACCCGCCGGGCTGGCTCGACTCCTCAGTGATGTTCGTCGCGTCAGCGGCGACGGACGAGTGATAACCGTCTTCGGCTGCGGTGGGGACCGGGACCGTGCGAAGCGACCCGCCATGGGCGAGGTCGCGTCGTCCGCTTCGGAAATAACTATTGTGACCTCGGATAATCCACGCTCGGAGTCGCCAGATGCCATCATTGATTCGGTAATCGAAGGTGTCAAACCGGGTGCGACGGTGTTTCGGATGAGTGATCGTCGAGCCGCGATCGCCGAGGCGATTCGTCTGGCCCAGCCCGGCGACGCCGTTGTGATAGCGGGCAAAGGTCACGAGACAACACAGATCATTGGTGACCTCGTTGTGCCATTTGACGACCGAGAAGTGGCGAGGGAGTTTCTGAAGTGAGGGCGACATGTTGAGTTTGATGGAGTCGGGCGGAGTGGGATTCCTCTTCGCGCTGCTCGTTACGCCCCTGTGGATTCGCTTCCTTCGAAAGCGCTCACTTGGTCAACTGATCCGCGAAGACGGCCCGGTGACGCACCACGTGAAGGCGGGCACCCCAACGATGGGTGGCGTCATCATCGTGCTCGCGGCGGCTATTGGATACATGATGGGTCACGTTGGCACGTCAATCGATTTCACGCGTGGCGGCGTGCTCGCGATGAGTGTCACTATTGCGTCGGGCTTCCTTGGTTTCCTTGACGACTACCTGGCAATTCGAAACGCCCGCAACCTGGGTCTTAACAAGCGCGGCAAGTTGGCGGGCCAGTTGCTGATCGCGTTGGCGTTCGCACTCCTCTCGATCTACTGGGTTCGAACGTCGACCAATCTCTCGTTCACGCGATTCTCCTTACCGGGTTGGAACTTGACGGTGCTCGGGTGGTTGCTACTTGCGATCTTCGTCATCGTCGCCACCTCCAATGCGGTGAACCTCACTGACGGCCTCGACGGACTGGCGGCGGGCTCGGCGACCTTCTGCTTTGGCGTGCTCGCAATAATTGGTTACTGGCAGTTCCGGCACTTCTCGATCTACCGACTGCACTCGGCCCTTGACCTCGGACTGGTGGCGGTGGGGCTGGTGGGGGCGTGTCTCGGCTTTCTGTGGTGGAACGCAGCGCCCGCGCGCATCATGATGGGTGATACGGGCTCGCTCGCGATTGGCACCGGACTGGGTGCGCTGTGCCTCTTGATGAACCTCGACTTGCTGCTCGTGATCATCGGAGGACTCTTCGTCGCCGAAACAGCGTCAGTGATTCTCCAGGTGGTGAGTTTTCGAGTCTTTGGGCGACGGGTGTTTCGAATGGCTCCGTTTCACCATCACTTCGAATTGCGCGGTTGGCCGGAGATCACTGTCATCATCCGCTTTTGGATTCTTGCGGGCCTGCTCGCAATGCTCGGACTTGGGATCTTCTATGGGGATTTCTTGAAGATCGCGAAGGTCGTCTAGATGAGCACCTCGCCCGCCCGAGGGCTGTTCCAGCCTTTCCCGCGAGGCAGCAGCAGCGCGCGCATGCTCATGCTCGTCACGGTCCTGCTCGTCACCTTTGGCACGGTGGCGGTGGCGTCGGCGAGCGAAGGACAAGCGGGCGCCAATGGCGGTTCGTCGGTGAGCATCATCGTGCGAGACCTCGTCTATCTGGGTTTTGGCGTCTTCGCGTTCTACGTCGTGGCGAGGGTGCAGTTGCGACAGATTGTGCGCCGTGCGCCCTTGCTGGTCGGCGTCGGGTTGCTCTTGCTCGTCGCCGTCGAAGGCATTGGTGTGAGCGCCAACGGCGGTAAACGCTGGCTGAACCTGCACGTGATCTTCCTCCAACCGTCCGAGATCTACAAGTTCGTCACGGTGATCTTCGTCGCGTGGCTCGTCCAACACCATCACGACGAACTCGGCCACTGGAAGCAATTCGCAGTGTGGACTGCACCGATTTGGATCGGCGCGGGACTCATTGTCATAGAACCCGACATCGGCACCTCGTCGGTCGTGTTGGCGATTGGATTTGCGATGCTCGCAGTCGCGGGACTCTCCAAGAAGATGTTGCTGCGCATCACTGGCCTTGGCGTGTTGGCGTTTCTTGGTTACATGAAGCTGAAGCCGTATTCCGCGGCTCGGTTCTTCTCCTTCTTGCACCCCAACCGTGACTTGCTGGGTAGCGGGTATCAGTTGCTGCAGTCCAAGATTGGGCTGGGTGCGGGCGGGCTGACAGGTCTTGGACTGGGGCAGAGCCGTGAAAAGTGGGGACTTCTTCCCAATCCGCATACGGATTTCATCTTCACGATCATCGGTGAGGAGTTGGGTTTCGTGGGGGCGCTGCTCGTGATCGGTCTGTTCGTCTGGTTCTTGCTGGTGGCAACCCACATCGCCAAACAATGCACGAACGACGTGTATCGACTCATCACGGTAGGAGTGACGACCTGGATCATCGTCGAGGCCGTGATCAATATTGCGTCGGTGGTCGGAGGGTGGGCGGTCACTGGCATTCCGCTGCCCTTCTTCTCATACGGTGGAACTGCCCTCATCACCGAACTCGCGGCGATCGGTCTCGTCTACAACATCGCCCATGACCGAAGTCGCTCGGGTGACGTGGCGATCCGCGACTTCCAAGTCACGAACTTTCGTGATTCGCTTGAGCGACGAGCGGTCAATCATCGCGGTCCAGTCGCTCAGCGTCCGCGTCCCCAACGTCAGGACCGCTAGTGCGCGGACCGGTCGTCATCACGGGAGGCGGCACCGGAGGGCACATTTTCCCGATGTTGGCCATCGCAGAGCAACTCGAGCGACGAGGACTCCGTGACGCGGACCTTCGCTTTGTGGGAAGTCGTCGCGGACAAGAAGCCAGGTTGCTGTCGGAGTCCTCAGTGGCGTTGACCTTGCTCGCAGGCCGAGGCATACGTCGCTCGTTCACCCCAAAGGCCATGGTTGACAATGCGCGAGCGCTGTGGGGGTTGAGCCAAGCCGTGGGCGTCGCCCTGATAAAAGTTGCGACGTGGCGGCCATCGGTGGTCGTGTCGGTCGGGGGATACGCCTCGTTCGCGCTGTCACTGGCCGCCGTACTCTTTCGTCGCCCGTTGGTGCTCGTGGACCTGGACGCGACCCCCGGGGCCGTGCACCGGCTCTTCGCGAGATTCGCCCATGTCCGATGCACCGCGTTTGCCTCAGATGAACCCCGCACCGTCTTCACCGGCGTGCCACTGCGCGATGCAGTGGTCGGAATCGATCGCAGCGATGCAGCTCGCGCAACGCGCCGCTCGCGTCAGAGCCCCCCTATTGACCCGTCGCGACGCGTCGTGGTGGTGATGACGGGCTCCTTGGGCGCGTCGAGCGTGAACCGGGCGGTGAGCGAACTCGCGCGTCGGTGGCGTGATCGTACGGACCTGACCCTTATCCACGTGACGGGACGACGAGATTATCAAGAGGCGTTATCGCGGATCCCCGCCGTGGAAGCGCTTGACTATCGGGTCATTGAATTTGGCGACATGACCGAGCTCTGGGGGCTCTGTGACCTCGCGATCTGTCGGGCGGGCGCCACCACGCTCGCGGAGTTGACGGCGCTCGGCATCGCGTCGGTTCTCGTGCCGCTCCCGGGTGCACCTGGTGACCACCAGTCCAAGAACGCGGCAGCCCTGGCCGAGGCGGGGGCCGCGGTCGTCCTGGCCGACCGTGACTGCACCGCTGAGGCACTCGAGCGAGCGGTCGAGGAAGTCTTCAGCGCACCACTCGAGTCAATGAGCGCCGCGGCCGCGTCGCTCGGGCGACCAGGTGCCTCACGTGAGATCGCGAGGGTGGTCGCGGAGGTGGGCGGATGGCTGTAGTACTCGCCCGTGGCACGCGCGTGCACATCGTGGGCGTGGCGGGAGCCGGGATGAGTGGTCTTGCGCGTCTGCTCCTCGAGAAGGGTTGCGTCGTCAGCGGCAGTGACGCGGCGCACGCCGAGGTCTTGGACGAACTCCAAGCGCTGGGGGTCACGACGTTTGCGGCTCACGCGGCGAGCAATGTGGCGTCGAGTGAGGTGGTGCTCTGGTCACCCGCGGTGCCACTCGAGAACGTGGAGTTGCTCGAAGCGAGACAACGCGGCGCAGTGTTGCTCACGCGAAGCGAAGTCTTGCGAGATCTGGCGCTCCAGCAGCGCGTTATCGGATTCACGGGCACCCACGGCAAGACCACCGCGACGTCCATGATGGTCCACGTTCGTCGTGCGGCACACTGGGATGACTCACGCCTGCTCGGAGCGTTCGTGACCGGCGTCGGCGCTAATGGACACTACGGACCCGACGACCTCATACTCGAGGTCGACGAGAGTTATGGCACCTTCGAACGATTGGCCCCCTACGCGCTCGGGGTCTTGAACGTCGAAGCGGATCACCTTGACCACTACGGGACCCTCGAGAACCTCGAGTCCGCGTTTCGAGCCCTGGTCGAACGAACGACCGGACCGGTCGTGGTCTGGGGTGACGACGAGGGTGCTCGTCGCGCGGCGTCGGGGGCGATGAGAGACGTGCTCAGCGTGGGCGCGACCGACTCACTCGAATGGCGGGTCGGGCACGTCGAGCTGGCCCGCCAGCGCGCGAGGTTTGTGCTCGAGGGTGACGGTGAGCACCTCGAGGTCGAACTCGGCGTGACGGGATATCACAACGTCGCGAACGCCGCGGTGGTCGCGGTCCTCGCCAAGCAACTCGGCGTACCCGACGAGGCGTTGCTCGAGGGACTCGCCGAGTTTCGCGGGGCGCCGCGACGATTCGAATTCTTGCGACGCTGGGGCAACGCTGACGTCTATGAGGACTACGCGCACTTGCCCGGCGAAATCAGCGCCACGTTGCAGGCTGCCCACAGCGCTGGCTACCTCGATATCGTGGCGGTCTTTCAGCCACATCGTGTGACGAGAACGACGAGTCTCGCCTCGGCCTTCGGCGAGGCGTTTGAAGGGGCTCGCGAGGTGATCGTGACCGACATCTATGACGCCGGTGAGGCGAATCCTCTCGGCGTGACCGGCGAGATCGTTGCGGATGCCATTCGTGAGCGAAACGACGACACGCACGTGCTCTACGCCGCCAGGTTGCCTGAGGTGCTCGAGCGCCTCGAGCGCGTGCGCGAGCGCTGTGACGTCATCTTGTTACTCGGTGCGGGCGACATCGCAGCGCAGATCAATGCACGTATCGAGGGGCGTGGCGCGTGAGTATCGAGCGCCTCGTTCTCGCTGCGGGTGAACTCATTGAAGAACACTCACCTTTGGGTGCGCGCTCGACCTACCGGGTGGGAGGTAGCGCTCGGGCGTTCTTGTCTCTCGAGACGCATCGCCAATTAGACGAGCTCGCCCCCTTGATCTTCGAGTGCGGGTTGCCGCTCGTGGTACTGGGCAATGGATCGAACCTGTTGGTCGCCGACGGCGAGCATGACATCCTCGTCGTTCGCTTGCGCGGAGAGTTCTGTGATCTCGCGTGGCACGATGACGCCGATGACGTCGATGGCGGTGTCACGGTTGAAGCGGGGGCCGGCCTCGACCTACCGGTCGGCGCGCGTCGTCTTTCCAATGAGGGCGTCGTGGGCTTTGAGTGGGCGGTCGGTGTGCCCGGGACCTTCGGTGGCGCGGTGGTGATGAATGCGGGGGGCCACGGCTCTGATATGGCGACGTCGGTGGTGGGGGTGACCTCTCGTAACGCGCGTGGTGTTCGTCACTGGACCCGTGCCCAACTCGACTTCTCGTATCGATCGAGTGCCATCGGGGAGGGAGAGATCGTCACCAGCGTGACGCTCTCTCTTCGACACGGCGACGCGCACGACGCGGGTGAACGCCTGAAAGAGATCGTCCGCTGGCGCCGCGAACATCAGCCCGGCGGCGCCAATGCCGGCAGTGTCTTTCAAAACCCCGAGGGGGACCACGCCGGACGGCTCATCGACGCGGCTGGTTGTCGAGGGCTTCGCGTGAGAAGTGCCGTCGTGAGTGAGAAGCACGCCAATTTCATCCAGGTCGATCCCGGGGGACGGGCCGAGGACGTCTATGAGCTCATGCGCGCCGTACGCGATCGGGTCGTGGCGACTTCGGGGGTGCAACTGCACACTGAACACCGGTTCGTTGGTTTTGAGGAGCCGCTGTGAGCCGACGTCGCGCGCCGCTTCGAACGAGTGACGCGCCGGCGTCGACGCGCGCACGGCGCGCGCCGTCGCGCGCGAAGCGATCACGCGCGAGTGCGCCATCGTCACACGACACGCCACCCGTGGCGCTGCACCCAAAGAAGAAGGGCACACATCGTCTCACGAAGGCGCTGTTGCTCTCGGGATTTCTCGTCACGGTGCTCGCCGTGGGCGGCGCCTGGATGCTTCGACAACCGTACTTTCGCGTCCAGCACGTGACGGTGCTCGGCGCTCGTCACGAATCGGTGGCACAGGTGTTGCAGGTATCGGGGCTCGATTCACACCCGTCGATGTTCGCGCTCTCTTCGAGGGCGATCGAGCAACGACTGCAGGTGCTTCCTTGGGTGCAGCGCGCAACGCTCAGCGAACACTGGCCCAACTCGGTGACCGTCACCGTTGGAGAGGCTTCGCCCGTGGCGGTCGCGTTCAACGCGAAGCATCAATTGCAGTACGTCAACACCCAGGGTCGCGACCTCGGTCCGGCACCGCTCCATGCGAACTATCCGACATTGGTCTACGAGCACCCCCTCAGTGCGACGTGGCCCTTCTCGCGCGCGGGAAGCGGCGCGGC
>JAJXXA010000066.1 GCA_021781335.1 Actinomycetes bacterium | reverse complement strand
AAGCCCCTGCTCTATTCGATCACCGGCATGTGGTCGGCACTCGAGGGATCACTACTGCTCTGGGCACTTTTGCTCGCGGGCCTCACGCTCGGGGTCATCTACTACTACCGACGAAGCGCCCGCGACGAAGTCATTGGCTGGGCGACGACGGTGCTCTTCGCCATCGGCGCCTTCTTCACGTTCTTGATGATGGGACCGGCGGATCCCTTCTTGCACAACCCCGCGCACGTCCTCCAGGGTGCTGGTCCCAATGCGTTGCTCCAGGACAATCCACTGGTCGCGGTGCACCCGCCGCTGCTCTACGCGGGCTTCGTGGGCTTCAGCGTTCCGTTCGCCTTCGCCATCGCCATGCTCATCACCGGTCGCGTGCAAGATCGCTGGCCCCTCGAGCAGCGACGCTGGACGGTGCTCGCGTGGGGCTCACTGTCGGTCGGGATCATCCTCGGTGCGTGGTGGAGCTATCAGGTGCTCGGCTGGGGTGGCTTTTGGGGCTGGGACCCCGTCGAGAACGCGGCGCTGCTTCCCTGGTTGACCGCGACCGCCTACATCCACTCGGTCATTGTCCAAGACCGGCGAGGACTCTTTCGTGTCTGGAACCTCTCACTCGCGATTGCCACCTTCGCACTCACGGTGCTCGGCACCTTCTTCACTCGCTCGGGTGTGCTCCAGAGCGTGCACTCCTTCTCTTCGAGCACTCTCGGGCCCCTGCTCATAGGGCTGTTCTTCTTCACCGTGGCACTGGGCGCGGTCCTGCTCAGTTGGCGCGGTGACGCGCTTCGCTCTCCGGTGGGCGTCGACCACCCGCTGTCGCGCGAGGGACTCTTCGTCGTGAACAACATCTTGTTCGTCGGGTTCGCCGTCGTGGTCCTGCTCGGCACCGTCTTTCCTCTGCTCTACGAGGCCGTGAACGGCACGCAGGTGACCGTCGGGACGCCGTATTTCGCCACCATCGCCGCGCCGCTCAGCATCGTGCTGCTCGCACTTATGGCCGTTGCGCCCCTCGTGAGTTGGCGCACTGTCGATCCACACGTCTTGTGGGGCCGACTTCGCCTCAGTGCGTGGTCCTCGCTCGTGGTCGTGGCGATCCTGGTCGCGCTCAACGTGCGTCACCCGGCCGTGCTCGTCGCGGCGTTCCTCGCCACGCTCGCCGCCGGCGCGGCCTTGCGGACGCTTCGAGGCGCCGTGCTTTCAGCTCGGCGACGCGGCTCCTGGGTCGGCGCGCTTCGCGCACCGAGTACCGGCGGGATGGTGGTGCATCTAGGGGTCGTCGTGCTCGCCATCGGCATCGTCACCTCGACGTCCTACACCACGCGCAGTGAGGTCACTCTCGCCAAAGGTCAACGCACGATCGTGAGCGGTCAACTCGTCTCGTTCAGTGGTTTCAGGTCCGTGAAGGACGCGTTGTTGTCCGCGACCCAACTGGTGGTGGGCGTCGACGGACACACCGTGCTGCCGGCCATCACGACCTACAACGGCCGCACCGGCCAAACCGTCGGCACACCCGCCATCGATTCGAATCTCGTGCGCGACGTCTACGTGACCTTCGACGCCGTTGGCGGCAATGGTGCGACCTCGGGCGCCCAGGTCCAGAGCAATCTGCCCGCGGGGTCGGTCGTGCTGGGTGTGACCGTTGAGCCATTGCTCGCGTGGCTGTGGGTCGGAGGGCTCATGGTCGGCGCGGGCAGTTTCGTGTCATTCTTTCGCCGGCGCCATCACGACGAGGTGGCCGCGTGACGCGCACCATCAAGATGACGTCGCTCGTGGTTCTCGCACTCGTCGTGGCCTTCTCACTCTTTCTCGCGACCCGCCATCCGGTCAGTGACGCTACGAGCACGCCGAGCCCGCTGCTCGGCAAAGTGGCGCCCCCTGTCAAGGGCAACGAGCTCGGTGGGGGCAACTTTTCGTTGAAGCGTGACCTTGGTCACGTGGTCGTGCTCAACTTCTGGGCGTCCTGGTGCGGTCCCTGCGTCGTCGAAGCGCCGAATCTCTCAACGTTCGCGTGGCAACAGCGCCACCACGGTGTGGACGTTGTAGGCGTTGTCTTCAATGACACGCTCGCAGCGGCGAGCGCATTCGCCACGCACTACGGTTCGCTCTACCCGTCGGTCATCGACCCCGGTGGCGTGATCGCCAACCGTTACGGCGTGACCTCGCCGCCCACCACCTTCGTCATCAATCGTCACGGGCGGGTCGCAGCGACGTTGATCGGACCAGTGAGTGTTGCCCAACTCGATCAGGTGGTGGCGAGGGTGCGCGCGTGAAGGTCCTCACCTCGTTTCGCCTCTGGGCACTGGCGCTCGTGGTGGTGGGCGTCTTCGCGTTCGTGAACACCCCCACGAGCCCTTCAACGCTGTCGCGCATTGCCCACCTCGAATCGCTCGTGAAGTGTCCATCGTGTGAGGACCTCTCGGTGGCCCAGAGCAATGCCACCTCGGCGGTGGCGGTGCGAAACGAGATCGCTACGAAGGTGAGGGCGGGCGAGTCCGACAACCAGATCCTCACCTCGCTCGAAGACGTGTACGGCACGTCGATCTTGCTGAGCCCCTCGACGACGGGGCTCGGTGTGGTGTTGTGGCTCGCGCCGCTGCTCGTGCTCGTCGTGGTCGCGGTCATTGGAGTTCGCCTCGCGAGGCGGCGCCGATGAGGCGACGAGATCAACTGATCGACGAGATCGGGCTTCGAGAGGCGTCGCTGGCCGACGCCCACAAGGAATACGTCGCGGGCGAGCTCTCGATCCATGAGCTCGAACAGATCCAGGTGCGAGAACGCGAGGGCATCGATCGGGCCCGACGCGAGCTCGACGCGTTGGGTGCGCACGTACCCGCTCCCGACGTGGCGCGCTCGGGTCGCCGCCGTCGGCGACGCCTTTTGGTCATTGGCCTGGTGTGTCTCGCGGGGGCGCTCGGTGTGTTTCTCTGGTCCACGTTCTCCACGCGCCAAGCCGGCAATTCAATCACCGGTTCGATCGCCTTGAGCAACCAGCAAAAGGTCCAGCAATACCTGAGTGAGGCCGAGGCCGACGTCGCCAACGGCAATGTGGTGGCGGCATTGAGCGCTTATCACGCCGTGCTCGCGATTGACGCGAAGAACGTCTCGGCGCTGACTCAGGCCGGGTGGCTGGAATTCTCGGCGGGGAGTTCTGACCAGAATCTGACCATCATGAAGATCGGCGTCAGCGACCTGCAACGCGCGATCGTGCTCGCCCCGCGTCTGGCGGCCCCTCGTCTCTACTACGCCATCGTCGCCGACTCGACACCGGGCAACCAGGCACTCGCCAAGCGTCAGTTTGAAGAGTTCCTCGCACTCAAACCGTCTGCGGGTCAGTTGGCAATTGCGGCGCCGTTCCTTAAACGATTGGGCATCGTCTACCACTAGGTGGGTTGAGGTGCGTACTGAGCCTGACAATGAGTCGTTCGAGTCGTGTGGCAGCACTCGAAGCGGGAGCCGCGTAGCAAACGCTCGTTGGCGAATTTACGCTCGTGGCTAAGCGGTAACGCGACAGGTGGCGTCCCCGCGCGCTCGCGAGGTGAGCGTGATGGGGGACTTTTGGGCGCCGAGGCCTTCGAGCATCCCCGCAATGAGTCCGCGGTCAACGGCGCACAGTACGGGA
>JAJXXA010000111.1 GCA_021781335.1 Actinomycetes bacterium | reverse complement strand
GAGCGAGCAGTTTCGCTACGCTTGAAAGATCGTGGAAACTCGTGGGCGTCGATAGATGGACTTGCGCCGTGCCGGACGCCGACTCGAGATGCTCACCCTCTCGTGGAACGTGATCGGTGTCGTTGTCCTCGTCATCGCCGCGTGGAACGCGAAATCGGTTGCGCTCGCGGGTTTTGGCCTTGACAGCGTCGTCGAGATAGGCGCTTCAACCGTCGTGCTCTGGGAACTCGCCGACGTTGCCCAGCGTCGCCAACACACGGCGCTCCGATTGATCGGCGTCGCCTTTATCGGGCTCGCCATCTATCTGAGCGTGCAGAGTTCAGTGGTGCTCGCCCTGGACTTTCATCCACACCACAGCCCACTCGGCATCGCGTGGACTGCGCTGACGGCACTGTGCATGTTCCTGCTCGCGCACAATAAATCACGCGTCGGCACTGCGCTCGCCAATCCTGTCCTCATTGCTGAAGGGCACGTCACCTTCATCGATGGTGTATTGGCCACCTCAGTCCTCATCGGGCTGTTGCTCAATACGCTCGTTGGCTGGTGGTGGGCGGATCCCCTCACCGGCTATGTGATTGTCTATTACGCCGTTCGAGAGGCTCACGAAGCACTCACGAAGTAGTGCTCACACCCACTCGACCGGCGAAGGCCTTCCCAGCACAACCTTTCGAACTTCAGCCGACCCGACGTTGCGTACGAGTCAACACGACGCGCCACGCAAACATGAACAGACCCAAGAACACGAACGCAACGATGATGAACGCGAACGCCGTCCCTTGACCAGCAACGACGCGAAGAACCATACCGAGCACGACCGTAGTGATCCAAACAACGAGTCCACCGGACAGGGTGCTGAGCGATCGGTGCTGTCGAAGAAGTACGAGCCATCCGACGCCCAGCCCGCTCAAGAATGGC
This sequence comes from Actinomycetes bacterium, assembly GCA_021781335.1. Taxonomy (GTDB): domain Bacteria; phylum Actinomycetota; class Acidimicrobiia; order Acidimicrobiales; family RAAP-2; genus RAAP-2. The sequence goes on along the minus strand of JAJXXA010000111.1, from coordinate 2,705 downwards.
CATGCAGTCGATAAGAGTCCGCGGGCGCTTACCCCGTGATCATGGACGCGCCGCCCGATGGCTACAAAGACGAGCACCGCTATTACATCTAGAACCACACTCAATCGCTTCATGAATCCACAGCCTACGGACCTTCGACCTCCTCCAACACGCGCGTGCGAACTTGCTCACGTGCCGAGTGATGGGCGTCAACTCATCGGCAAAGTCTCCACGGCGAGGCCGTGAGACTCAGCGCTTTGAGGATGACGTCGATGCCTTTGGGCGCTGTCGAGCACACGCGCTGCGCACTACCAACATATTCAACGTCATAGACCGGCTTACCTGCTCGAAGAAACGGATCGAGCTGGGCGCACGAGTGATATTGCACGCACTGTTCATCGATGGCGAAGTCAAACCAGGGCACCAACGCCTTGGCCTGCGCACTGTCATTCTTGAGGCCAACCGCCATGTGGTCATGATGCGCCAGCTCGGCGAGCGCGCGATCGTAGGCGATTTGATCAGCCGCACTGATAGCGAATCCCGTGGTGTTGTCATAGGCGTCAACGTTGTCGAAATCTACGGCCTGAAACCCGGCACGCTCGCACATCGCCACTCGGCGGGCCATGATTGGCAGTAACGCGTTCGCATGTCGAATGTCCAGCCAACGTTCTCCGGGCCAACCATTACTTCTTCCAAGTAGGGATCTCGCAAACGCCCCCGCATCGGGTCGCCACGATTCCCACGTGCCGGCATCCACATAACAGATCGCATACCCACCGGCGCGCTCAATAGCGCGAACACCCAGGACGTTCGGCGTGGTGCCGCTAGGGCCATAAAGATCAATACTGAAGACCCTTGCGCGCTGGCAACCGCTGGTGAGAACAATGTCACCACACAACGAGACGTCTATCCCGCCGCTGGCCGCGAATTGACTACTGCTCGACGTCTGGAGTTGGTATTGCCACGCCACCCCCGCCGGTGGTGTCGCGGGTCCTACGCCACTCGCGGACACCGGCGCGAGCGTCAACGCGATGAGTACCGCTCCTGCGCTCAGGAGCGACACAATCATCCTCGATGCGATGCTTGTTCTCACAAGCTTCTCATCGTACGCGCCACTAGGGCCCGCAACGACCACGACGAAGTCAGCACGTGGTCGCGGGCAGACGCACCGTCTGAGGAAAAAACGCGTGATATGTCGTTGTCCCACTGCGGTACGTGACTCGCACGCCGCGAATGGCCCATGGCGCGCTACGCGGATGAAGCACTGCCATTCGAAAGACCACCACGTACCAAAGCGGGTGTGAACCAACGGGTAGAAGCGTGGCACCACGTGCGCCACCGATGTTGGTTCCGCCGAGCACGTTCATGGACTCGACTGCACCCACTGCGCCTTGAGTGGTGCCAGATCGCAATGACCGCACTTGATATACCACTCGATCGGGTGAAGAACGCAGGTCGGTTGGTATGACTGCGTTGATCGACGTGATGTGCAGCGCCACGGAGCCTACATTCTTGAGAATCGTCAGGCCGTCAAAAATGTGGCACGTAGCAAGTGACGTCAAGTTGATGTCTTCGTAAGTAATCGTGGCGCCCGCTACGCGTAGCGGGAATTGACCCGTCGTAGCGCCCGTCGTTGGCGAGACCGGTGCCAGTGCGGTTACAAACGCGAAAGCAATAACTCCGACGCCAGCCATTCGCCCCATTGGTTCACGAGCGGTCATACACAATGAGATGTAACTTCGTGCGGTCACCGAACCTCCAGTAGCACGAAAACTATCATCATGATCTACTTGGCACCATCCGTGCGGGCAAGACCCAGAGAGACACGATAGTCATCGAGAGAGGTCGTTCTCGCAGGCAACCGAGTAGTGACACTCGGCGAATTTCCCAACATGCCGAAGATGAGGTGGACACAAAAGATAATCTCGCTGTTCCAAGACAAATGGTCGCGGAACTCGATCTCGTCCTTGGACACTCGCCGGTCGCTGACGCGGCGAGGAGTCAAGTATTGGCCGCGCGAACCCTAGGTCGGTGAAAGAATGCACCATGACCGTTACTCGATGGAAGACGGTTCTTCGTCTCACGATGACCCACATGAGAACCAATCGCATCAACATCGCGGCGGGCGCTTTCGCCTATCGCTGGTTTCTCGCGATCTTTCCCATCATCATCGCCCTCTTGGGACTCGCCACGCTCGTTACTGTTCCGCGCCACGTCGTGGTGAGCCTCATAGACGGCGTGAGCAAATCGTTACCCGCGGGTGCGGCGCAGGTATTCACCCAGGCGATTTCACACGCGACTGAACGCTCCGGCGCCGACGTGACGACGACGGTGGTGGCTTGCGTCGTCGCACTCTGGAGCGCAACCTCGGGCATGGTAGTGGTCGAAGAGGGTCTGGACATGGCCTACGGACTGGCCATGGACCGACCATTCCTCGTCAAGCGCGCTACGGCGCTACCACTCTTGTTGGGGGCGATGGTCCTCGGTGGCGGTGCGTCGGCCCTCATCATCTTCGGTCCTCAACTGGGGACATCGATCAAATCCGTCGCACCTATCGCAGGCGTGGCATTCAGTGCAGTCTGGACCGTCCTTCGCTGGTTCATTGCTCTGATCTTGATGAATCTGCTCTTCTCACTCCTCTACTTCTTCGCTCCCAATCATCACCGTCGCCGGTGGAGCTGGACGTCTCCTGGCGCCGTCATCGCCACGGTCGTGTGGTCGCTCGT
>JAJXXA010000059.1 GCA_021781335.1 Actinomycetes bacterium | reverse complement strand
AGATCAAGCGTGAGATCGAAGACACCGACTCCGACTGGGACCGCGAGAAGCTCCAAGAGCGTCTCGCGAAGCTCGCCGGAGGCGTTGCGGTCGTCAAGGTTGGCGCCGCGACTGAGGTCGAGCTCAAAGAGAAGAAGCACCGCATCGAAGACGCACTGAGTGCGACGCGCGCGGCGATCGACGAAGGCATCGTGGCCGGTGGTGGTACTGCACTGGTTCGCGCTCGCGCGAGTGTCGACGCTCTGATCGCAACGCTCAGCGGTGACGAGGCAACGGGTGCTCGCATCGTCGCGAACTCGTTGGAGTCACCACTTCGCCACATCGCGGCGAACGCCGGATACGAAGGTGCCGTCAAGGTGCGCGAAGTAGCCGACGCGAAGGGTTCTATCGGCCTCAACGCCGCAACGGGTGAACTCGTCGACCTCGTCAAGGCGGGCGTGATCGACCCGGCCAAGGTGACCCGATCTGCGTTGCAGAACGCGGCGTCGATCGCGGCACTCCTTCTCACCACTGAAGCCATCGTGGCCGATAAGCCCGAAGCGGCTGGTGCCGCGCACGGTGGCGACGGCGGCATGGGTGGTATGGGCGGCATGATGTAGTTCGCTGTTTTTGCAGTGCGAAAGAGCCGGGTCCTTTTGGACCCGGCTCTTCGATTTTGGTAGCACTATTAGCCAGGTTGGTCTCAATTCCTCGGGCTAGAGGCATCGTGTCGAAGTCACAATCAACCCAAAGAGCTTCGCGAAGTTGATTGGCTTATCAACGTTTTCTCGCTTGGGTGCTGCACGCGATGAACGCGTAAAAATTAAGCAATTCTGCTATTGAAATTCGCGATTGAGTGTTGTTACGCTCTGAAAAATTTGAAGTTCGAAGGGTCAAGTGCTTGGGGGCCATAATGACAATTCGCAACTCGGTGCGCGGTCTCATGACCGTGAGTGCACTGCTGAGCTCATTTGTAGTTTTCGCCGTGGCATCAAGCGCTGGGGCCGCGGGTTCTAATTATGGAGGCTCACCACCACCCAATACTGTGCCGGGGCCGACTGGAGGATCGTTCCCAGTTTCTGCGGTGCTTACTACGACAGGCAAGGCGCAACAGACTACAGCGACGGTTGGATCTACATCGCTTTCAATCTCGCTTCCTGCGGGCATATTGCCTGCTGGAGATCAAATGATCGTGGCGAACGCTGCCGTGCAACCGCCGCCTCCGGGAGAGCAGCATGTGGTCACTTTGTTCGTTGGCGTCTACAACGGCGACACAAAATTCACCGGTAGTTTTGCTCACCCAGTTATGGTGACGATTCATTCAAGTTCGATTCACGCCGGTGACATGGTGATGCAGTTCATCTCGGGAAAGTGGCAACCGCTCGTTGCCCAAGTGGTGAATGGCGTGGCGACTGTGGCAATCACGGAGGACCCGGTGATTGATGTGGTGCACCCGCCGTTAGCGACGGTCGCGGCAATCGTTCGATCGGTCGTCACAGTGAAATTTGGATCCACTGGACCTTCGGTTAAGCGGGCGCAGGTTCTGCTCAATCGGCACGGTGCAAAGTTGGCGGTAGATGGCATCTTCGGACCCAAAACCTTGGCGGCAGTGAAGGCTTTCCAGAGTCGAAGCGGACTCGCGAAGAGTGGTGTTGTCACGAGCAGCACTTGGAAGGAGTTGGCGCTCTAGCCAAAAGCGAATGCCCAATTTCTTGTCTCGATCGAGATTGATCGTCGGCACCTCCGTGCTCGTGCTCCTTGTGGTGGTGGCCATTGTGGTTGTCATCGCAGTAGGGGGCTCGAAGCCGACCGTGACTGTGAGCACCACGAAACCGCTCAGTGTCGTGGCGGGTCCCGCGGGAATCGTGAGCGGCTCGACACCTGATCCATCGGGCCGTTCGTGGGTGCTCGTGAACGTTAACGGTAAGGCGAACCTGCAGGCAATTGACGTGAGCTCCGGCAAGATTACGGGTGCAGTTCCTCTTTCAAGCCAAGCTCGAATCGTTACCGTCGCAGCGGGCGGCGAGATCGGCGTGGGGATTCGGCAAGCCAATACGGGTGCTGTGCAATTCTATTCGGGTCAGGGATTCAATCCTTTGGGGACCGTGGCGCTTTCAGGACCAGTCGAGGATCTCGTCGCTGGTAGCAATGGAACCAGTTTCTACGCTCTTGTTGATGTGAAGGGCGCGTACAGCGTGAGCGTAATCAATGCGAAATCGCTTCACGTGACAGGCATCATACCGATGCCATCAACGACGCTCTCGATTGCTGTAAGTCCAGACCTCACAACCATTTACTCACTCCAGGCGAACGGAGATGTCCAGATCGTAGATGCGCAAACGGGAAAGGTGATCCAAGCACTCCCCAGTGCGGCGGGAGGACGCCAGATAGTACTAAGTGCGGACGGTGCGACACTGTATGTCCTAAAGGGCAGCATGGCTGATGACAACGTTTCGGTGATCAATATCGCCACACAGTCCACCGTGTCGGTTCTTCCGGCACCGTCTGACACTTCCTGGATCGAGCCGTCGCTTGACGGAACAAGATTGATTGACTTTGTCGGTACTTCGAAAATCGGAAATGTTCAGACATTCCTGACCCATCGCTGACCTAACGCCAAGGAGATGGTGTGGAAACGCTCGGTGCGCGTTCGTCCTGGACAATAGTTGGCGCGACAATCATGACGTGGGCGTTTTTGCTCTACGGATACAGCGACTCGTATCCGTGGTTATCCGCCATCGAGATCGTTGTTGGTTTCTTTGGGCTCTCGGTCGTTGCCATGTCATGGCTTCACGCCGAGCAATCCTTTTCTGAGGGATTTGCGTGGGTGACCCTCGGGGTGAGTATCACGGCTTTCATCGTCTGGTGCTGGGTTCAAGTTCGAGTCGCTCCCGCATACGGTACAGATGAATCCGCTTTCGATCAGTACGCCGCACAGCTAGTGACGCATGGCCACAATCCGTACGTGGCATCTATGGCGCGGTCATTCAGCCTCTTTCATGTCTCACCGGACGGGTTCACCTTTCGTCTCAATGGAACGCCCGTGACGCAACTGAGTTATCCGGCACTCAGCTTTCTTCTTTACGTCCCTTTCTTGCTCATCGGCTGGTCGAATCAACTGGCAATTGGCGTGAATGTGGCCATGTGGTCGTTGGCCGTGATAGTGAGTTTCATTCTCCTGCCTCGAGCCCTCAAGCCTCTCGCCATTGTTCTGGGATCACTTGGTGTCTATACAGGTTTTGCGGTGGGCGGTGTCACTGATGCGCTCTATGTGCCATTCCTTGTGGTTGCGGTATTTCAATGGGACCGTTACCCAGCACAACGAGGATGGAGGCGCTGGATTTCTCCCACCGCCATGGGTCTCGCGATGGCAATCAAACAGACGCCTTGGTTCGTCCTGCCGTTCCTCCTGGCCGGGATCTACTTAGAGGCCCAGAGAAGTGAGAAAGATTCTCGTCACGCGAAGTCAGTCGTGTGGTCATACCTTTGGCGCGCGGGTGTCGTGTTCGCTCTGCCAAACATTGCTTTCATCGTGGCGAGCCCAGCTGGTTGGTTGCGTGGTGTATTCACTCCGATCTTCGGGAATGCAGTACCGGCCGGACAAGGTTGGATTGCGCTTTCCAATTTCCTCGGCATTGGCGGGGGGCTGCTCAAGGTCTACGCACTCCTTGCGGTCTCAGTGATAATTCTCAGCCTGGTGTTCTTCGTCCTGCTCTATCCAAGGACCAAGGCGCTCGCCGTATTGATGCCATCATTCGTTCTGTTCTTCTCAGAGCGCTCCTTCGCTAACTATTTGGTAATGCTGCTTCTACCAACGCTTGTTGCGGCGGGTTCAACTCGTCTTGTTTCAGTTGAACGTGGAACCATGCCCCTGGCGCTCTGGGGCACGCCACGTCGTCGAGCGTGTCTCGGCGCATCGATCGCGCTCTCGGTGCTTTCACTCACCGCCGTGTCACTCTTTCATCAGCCCCTCTCTGTGCAGATCGAGTCCGTCACCACGACCGGTCAACTCGCCACTGTGGTGCAGACTTCGATCTTGGTTACCAATACGACGAGTCATCAAGTGGCTCCCGTTTTTTCAAGTGAAAGCGGAGGGGCGATAACTGCTCCATGGAACATAGTGACGGGACCGTCCAAGTTGGGAGCGGGTGTTAGCACTTCCTACGTGATCGAAGCGCCAAACTTTCCAGCCCAGCCATCGCTGAGTGGTGGATTTCAGATTGTGGCGTTGACTGACTCGCCCCCCGCGATGAGCGTATCCGCTCCGTACACGCCAACGACACGACACGTCGACTTAGAGCCTGAAGCTGTCAACAAACCAGTTGAGGTGGGCGTACCTACGCGACTCACCGCACAAGTGCTTACTTCCACTAATAATCCAGTTGATCAGGCGGGGATCCGAGTGTTCCTCGGACAGATCAGTTACACCCAACGCGGCCTTCTCTTCACCGAAGCAGTGATCAACAACGGCCAGATTGGTCAGACCCCTGTTGAAGCCCTCACTAATTCGCACGGAGTTGCGACCTTCGTCGTCACAGGTACGCAAGCGTCGGTGACCCCCGTGTACTTTGAAGCCAATCTTGTGAACAACACTGCTTCCTACCCGTATGGCTACTCAAACATTGTTCCAATTCGATTTGCAACCCACGATGTCGCGCAGAGGCCGTGATGTGAGGGTTCAACGATCGTGTCTGGAACCATCATTCGTACAGGCAGTAATTGAACCAACCTCGATTGACGCGCCCCATGTTCGGAGTAGCTGTTGTCGAATGATGACTGAAAACGTGCGGTGGTATTGCGATAATTTCGGCAACCAAGGACTAGATTCACCCAGGTTGCAATCAGAATTCACGGTCCCCGTTTTATAAGTGAAGGGTGCTGCGTGTGAATGAGACGCGGGATTGGTCAAATGGTTCGCAACACATATTTCGACGAATCCGTGCAGTGGGCTTTATCGTTCTCGCGATTCAACTTGTTCTCATCGGTGCTTGGAGCAACTTTCTTGTTCAGCGCTTTGCCTTGACGTTTGACTTCTCTATCTACCATCAGGCATGGTTTCTCATTGGACACGGAAACATCAATCCATTCGACACGATTAACGGGTACTCGTTCTGGAAGAGCCACGGGGAATTCTTCATGTGGCCACTTTCATTCGTAACGTCACTTTGGCCTCACGCAGTAACGCTTATGTGGATGCAGGACCTTAGTCTGGTTTGCGCCGAGGCCGCGACATTCGTGTGGATAAGCGAGGTGATTGAGCAACATTGCGCTAGCGAGAAGAGCGTTGTCCCAAGCGTTGTACTTGCCATTGCGGGCCTAATTTTCCTTGTAGGAAATCCGTGGATCTATTGGACTCTGAGTTGGGACTTTCACTTAGAGATGGTGGGGATCCTCTTCGTTGTTCTTTGTGCCCGTGCGCTATGGAGAGACTCACGCAATTGGCACGTATGGTTCTGGATGATCCTTGGATTATCTTGCGGTGATGTTGTTGCCACCTATTTGGTGGGTGTGGGGTTATCTGCGGCGATCGTCCAAAGGAATTGGCGTAGCAGAGGAATGCTTGTCGCATCGTTTTCTTTGCTTTGGCTCCTATTTCTCTCGGGAGTGGGCGCAAATGAAGCATCAAGCCTCGCGACGGGATATGGATACCTGACAACAACGGCAGCGGCCGGGGCTCCGGAACACCTTGGGGTCATGGGACTAGTTTCTGGAATCCTCCGTCATCCAATTTCGGCACTCCACACACTGTGGACTCGGCGTCTCGGAATCTACGCGGCCATTGCTTCTGCAGGTCTCATCGGTGTATTTGCTCCGTGGGTCGTCATACCATCAGCGCTGGTCTTGCTTGAGAATGGGCTCAATTCCTACCTTGTCTTCTTGGACCCCGGTTTTCAAGACGCGCTCCTATTCCTGTTAATCCCTCTAGGCACTGTCATGATTCTTGCCCGAATCGGAAACCGTCGTCGTGTCTTTGCTGTCGGATTGCCTGTTCTACTCACAATCAATACGTTGGCATGGGGCTTCATTTGGGTTCCTAAGGTGGAGGGGCACTGGGTGAGCGTTACTGCGAATTCGGCACAAGAGTTGTCGTTAGCTCAAAAGATGATTCCTTCCGGCGCGGAAGTTGTGGTCTCCCAAGGCGTCTCAGGTCGATTCAGTAATCGTCAATGGGTCTACCCACTTCTAGATGCAAGCAAGCCAATCCCGCTGAAGGCCAAGCAAGTTTGGTTCGTTCTCGCGCCACGAGTTGGGATTGAAACGGTGTCGGTGGTTCAGTCCGACGCCGTGATCTTCCAGCTAGCCAGACTTTCGAATTCAGCGCTCGTGGCGGAAGGTGCTGGAGTGTGGGTGTTTCGCTGGACTCCACCTCGGCAAAAGCGCTATTTGTCATTGGCTCCGCCACCTTCGAAGGTCCCTGCGTGGACTGCTACGGGATCGGCCGGCGCTGCAGAACTCGAGGGTGCGCCTGCGAAATGGAGTGCAATCTCAACCGGAGGTGAGGGATACGTTGTCTCAGGGGACTATTGGCGGGAGCCTATCGGTACGTACGTTGCCTCATTGGTTCTTTCATCGCAGGTTCGTGTAAACGTCGAAGTGTGGAATGCTTCGGCAGATGTCCTTCTTGCGCGCCGTGACTACGTGCCCGTGATAAAGCAAACGAGCCTTCGGATACCATTCAAAATCCTCAGGGAGTCGCAGCGCGAACCGTATCATGGTTTTGGGATTTTCGAGATTCTTCCACTTCAACCGCCCCGAGGAAATAGGGTCGAAATTCGAGTGTGGTCGCCGGGAAATGGCAAAGTCACCGTCACCCAACTTGGTGTTCGGCCGCTGAAATAGTAGTCTTCTGATTTCGCGACTGGTCGCAATCCATCGTCGAAGGTACCTACTTCGTCGGGGGCAACTCCTCCACGAGCAACTTCTCTTCGATTTCTTCTTCTTCCTTAATTTGGAAGATCTTGTTGAAGACAAGCAGTTTAAGGACCCAGAAGACAGCAAAACTCACAAGGTTGGCTGCATCCACGATGCCAGTGTTGAATAAATGGCTCCAGTGGTGGGTATGAACGAAGTCCTTCGCATAGGAAGCGCCAACCATCGAAAACGCTATGCCGAGCACCGCCATGGTCCAAAAGGGAATCAATTCCTTTCGCACGTGACTGCGTCCAGTCTTGCCCCAGGTCCAACGCCTGTTGAGCGTATAAGAGGGGATGGCACCGATGATGTTGCCGATGAGCGTCGCTTCGACTTCGCCCTTGATGATCTTGAGCCCGTAGACGAGGGCAATGACGACAACTGATACCACAGTCGAGACTACGGAGACCGCAGTGAATCGAATGAGCTTGCGACCTTGGTGGCCCTTGGCCCACGCGATGAGTCTGTCTATCCGGTCGAACACGGAGACCAACTTAGTCCTCGTTCGTCTGGTTCGAAATTGGAACTTTACTTGATGTCTTCGCTGGCCTCGACCGCCACGTGCGGGACGATTCGGTCGAGCCACGCGGGCATCCACCAGTTCGCCTTGCCGAAGAAGTGCATGAGCGAAGGCACGAGGACGGTGCGGATGATGAATGCGTCCATCAGGACTGCGCCACCGAGGCCGATGCCGAACTCGGCGATGATGCGCTGTCCGCCGAAGGCGAAGGAGAAGAACACGCAGACCATGATGAGCGCGGCCGCGGTGATGACGCGCCCGGTGTTGGCCTGACCGTGGACGATGGCGCCCTCGTTGTCTCCAGTGTTCACCCACTCCTCGTGCATTCGAGATACCAAAAAGACCTGATAGTCCATAGAGAGCCCGAAGAGGATCGCGATCATGATGATGGGTAGATACGACTCAACCGGCCCGGTGCCTGAGCCGATGAGCGAACTACCCCAGCCCCACTGGAAGACCGCGACCACGAGACCGAACGAGGCCCCGACGGCGAGCAGATTCATGAGAGCAGCGGTGAGGGGGATGAGGATGCTTCGAAAGGCGATCATCAACAACAGACATCCGAGGATGACGATGACCGCCAAGAAAAGAGGAATCTTGGAGTCGAGGACGTTCGCGAAGTCGTGGGCGAGTGCGGTGCTGCCACCCACGTAGACGGCGGTGTGCGTCGCCGCGGTGGCTGCAGGAATATAGGTGTCGCGCAAGTTCGCGATGAGCGCCGAGGTTTTGGTGTCCTGGGGGCTGGTCGTTGCGACGACCGTGATGAGCCCGACGTTCCCCTGCGGGTTGACGATGAGCGGTCCGACTTCAGCAATGCCGGGCTTGTTGTGCAGGGAGGTATCGAGTGCCTGCATGGCTGTCTTGTCTGCGGCGTTGTGCAACGAACCAACGACGACCAGTGGACCGGAGAAGCCCGGCCCGAAGCCCTTTGCCAAGAGGTCGTAGGCCATGCGAGTGGTCGATCCGGCGGGGTCCGAACCCTGGTCGGAGATGCCGAGGTTGAGCGACAAGACGGGAATGGCGAGTGCGAGGATGACGAGTAGTGCGACCGCGGACAATGTGCGCGGGCGCCGACCAACGAACGCGGCCCAGCGCTGCCAACCGCCTTCGAGGAGCGCCGGCTCGGGGCCGCTCTCTTGGAGACGACGTCGCTCGCGGCGACTCAGCACGCGCATCTTTTGAAACGCGAGCAGCGAAGGCAGCAATGTGAGCGCCGCCATCATGGTGATCAGCACCGTCACCGCCGCCGCGACGCCGAGACCGTTGAGGAAGGAGAAGCCGAGCACCAACATGCCGAGCAACGCGACGACGACGGTGGCGCCAGCGAAGAGGACCGCTCGGCCCGAAGTGTTGACGGCGGTGACGATCGAGTCTTCGACGCTCATGCCCTGTTTCAGGTTCTGGCGACTACGCGTCACGATGAAGAGGGCGTAGTCAATCCCAACACCGAGGCCGATGAGCGAACCGAGGATCGGCGCGAATTCGGCAATGGAGAGACCGTGACTGAGTAGCGTCGTCGCCGCCGAGGCGATGCCGATTGCGAACAGTGCGACCCCGAGTGGCAACAACATCGCAAAGAGTGAGCCGAAGGCGAGAAAGAGGACGATCGCGGTCGCCAAGAGACCGAAGCCCTCACCCGGACTACCCGTCGGGGCGCTCAACTGGCCAAAGGCGTTGCCGCCGAACTCGACCTCAAGGGAACTCGAGCGGAGCGTGGCGCCGGTGTTGTAGACGTTTCGGATGTCAGTCTTGCTGAGCAGGTTCGCCTGGTTCGAGAAGTGAACGGTGGCGTAGGCAATGGTGCCGCTCTTGCTCATTTGGGCCGCGCCCGGGCAGTACGTACCCGGTGAGGTCGAACAAAAGGGTGAGGTGACCCCGCTCACTTCGGGGAGTTTCGCGATCCGTGCCAGGGTCTTGTCGATTGTGGCCTGGTGACTCTGGAGTGTCCCACTCTTCACCGCGAAGACGATCTGGTCGGTGTCGCCGGACTGGGCCTTGAAGCCGGTTTCGAGCAGGTGCAGGGCCCGCGTCGAATCGGTACCGGGCAAGCTGAAGGAGTTCGAATAGGCGGACCCCGCGACTTGGGATATCACGTTGATGCCGATGAAGAGCACGATCCACGCGAACAACATGATCCAGCGGTGGCGGACGCTCAAACGGGCGAGACTCTTCATGTGGCACTTCTCCTGAGGGGGATTTTGGGGGGACCTACTAAAATTGCATCGTGCGGATCGCACGGCCACACTAGGGGAGATTCTATGGCACGCAGCGCCGAGCGGCCTACGCGTTTCAAGGATCATGAGTACCCCCAAGTCATCCCCGTCCCCGAAGACGTCAAACTCGGTGGTCCCGCCCCCTGGGCGCACCTCGACCCGAGCGCAAAGACGCGTCTGACGCTGTCACTGGTGACGAGATGCCTGCACGAGCGTGGCCGCACGTTCGACGTCGCTCGCATGCCTGACGTCTCGAGCGATCTCGACGGCATATCCGAGGCGAACCGTGAACTCATCACGAGAAAATCTGCGGTTCTCGTCGCCCTTTTCGAAGAAGATGGCGAGACGCATGTCGTGCTCACTCGTCGGTCGTTCTCGCTTCGTAGCCACCGCGGTGAGATCGCTTTTCCCGGGGGAAGAAGTGACCTCGACGAAGCTCCCGTCGACACCGCACTTCGAGAGGCCCGAGAGGAGGTGGGCCTTGACGAGTCACTGGTCACGCCAATCGGGTGGCTCACGCCGATCATCACCTTCGCGTCGGGTTCGGCCATCTGGCCCGTCGTCGGGGTCCTGACCCATCGCCCGAAGTTGGTGGCGGACCCCGCCGAAGTCGAGCGGGTGTTCACGACGCCGCTTTCTGCGTTACTCGAGGACGGTGCGTTCCTCGAGGAACGTTGGCGACGAGAACGCCGAGCGGGTGGTGACGACGAGGGATATCTGCCCATCCACTTCTACCGCGTACCCGGCGACGTCATCTGGGGCGCGACCGCACGAGTGCTCACCGAGCTCTTGTGTTGCGTGACGGGGGTCGCGTGGCCTCACGAGTATGGGACGGGCGTGTGAGGTCAACTCGGCCGGTGGCAGCAGCATCGTGTGCGAGGACCAGTCGGCGTCGCGACGTCGCCTAACCTTCTCATACATGGCTCGTCGGTACTTTCACGTGAAGTGTGCGTACTGATATGACACGGATCGCTGTGATCTCCCTCGGCGGCACCATCGCCTCAACCGGCGAAGATGGATCGAGTGGTGTGACCCCGCGGCTCTCCGGCGAGGACTTGGTGCAGGCTGCGCCGCAGTTGCGTGCAATAGGTGACATCGAGACCGTTGAATTTCGTAAAGTCCCCTCGGGTGACCTCACGTTCTCGGACATGGTGGCGCTCGCGCAACTCATCGAAGGACTCTTCGAGCGCGGCGTCGGCGGGGTGGTCGTCACCCAGGGCACCGACACGATGGAAGAGACGTCATTCGCCATCGACGTGCTCGTGCGCGACCCTCGACCCGTTGTCTTCACGGGTGCGATGCGAAACCCGACGACCCTGGGAGCAGATGGCCTTTCAAACCTGGTCGGCGCCGCGCGCGTTGCCGCGTCGCGCGACGCGATTGGCGTGGGCACCCTTGTCGTGTTCAACGATGAAATCCACGCGGCACGCTTCGTGCGCAAGTCCCACACCTCTAGTACTGCGACGTTCCAGTCGCCTAACTGCGGACCTCTCGGGTGGATCATCGAGGACCGTGTGCGGTTCGTGGCACGAGTGTCGCAACTCGCGCCCATCGGTGAGATCACGGGTGAGATTCCAGAGGTGGCACTTCTCACCATGACGCTCGGCGACGACGCGAGACTGGTGTCTCAGGTGCGCGACGCCGGGTACGCGGGCGCGGTGATCGAAGGTTTTGGTGGCGGTCACGTGCCCGCTCGCGCAGTGGCGGCGCTTGCGGCGTTGGCGTCACAGGTGCCCGTCGTGCTCGCATCGCGCACTAAAAGCGGTGAACTGTTGAAGGGAACCTACGGGTTCGCTGGATCCGAACGAGACTTGCTGTCGCGCGGGCTCGTGAGTGCAGGATCGCTCGACGCGCTGAAGGCCAGGGTCCTTTTGAGTCTCATTCTGTCGTCGACGAATGTCGTTGATGAAGCAGTCTCAGTCTTTCGGGCCGTCGTCGATTCGATCTGGTCGTTGGCACCGGACGTCGGTCGCTGAACGGGCTGTTCGCGTTGTGCGGCATGGAGGTGGGCACGTAGCCCGCTCAGGTCGCCCATCTCTTCCTAGAGCGCGAAGTCGGCAATACCGTGTCGAAGGAGAACTTCGATTTCGTCGCCGCTCAAGGGTGGGCTCACGAGGCGACCTTGGGTCATGTCGCAGTTGATTGTGCGTAGGTGTGCGATGTGGTCGTCGTGCTCAACACCTTCGGCGATGGTGGCGAGGCCCAATGTGTGGGCCAGTTCAACAACGACCCGGCTGAGGTCAGCGTCGTCACCGCGCCCGACGGTCTTGACGAAGGACCCGTCGATTTTCAAGAAATCTATTGGCAGTCGGCTCAGGTGGGCGAGTGATGAGTAGCCCGAACCAAAGTGATCGATCGCGACGCGCACGCCGAGTGTCTTCAGCGTGCGAAGTGTCTCGAGGGCGACGTCGGGATCTTTCATCAGCGCGCGCTCGGTCACCTCGAGCACCAACTGGGCGGGGTTGAGATTCGCTGAGTTAAGAAGGCTCCGGATGTCGGCGAAGGTGCGTGTGTCGCTAAATTCGTTCGCGGAGAGTTTGACGCCTAAGAACAAGGTGTCGTCCGCGATGCCTCGCTCGCGCCACGATTGGAGTTGTGTGAAGGCCGTTGCCACCGTGTGGGCGCTGATCGCCCTCACCAGTCCGATCTCTTCTGCGAACGCCATGAATTCACCGGGTGCGAGAAGACCTCTGGTGGGGTGGGCCCATCGCACCAGCGCCTCGAGTCCGACGATCGAGTTGGTGGCAAGCTCGACGATCGGCTGGTAGTGGACGACGAACGCCTTGTCGATATTGGCGCGACGAAGTTGCGACTCCATCTCTAGACGCGCCGCCGAGTTGGAGTAGAGGTGGTCTTGGAATTCCGCGTAGCGGTCTCGGCCCTGGGCCTTGGCCAAATACATCGCGAGGTCGGCGTTGTGGATCAACTGCTCGCTGGTGCTGCCATCGACACCGAATGTGATACCGATGCTCGCGGTGACAGAGACTTGTTGGGTTTCAATGGCCAGTGGCCGGCGCAATTCACTCATAATGCGTGTCGCCAGATTGATGATCTCTTCGTGGCTATCGACCTCATCGATGAGGATCGCGAATTCGTCACCGCCAAGACGCGCGGCAGTATCCGAGTGACGCAAGCACCCTCGCAGGCGATCGGCGACCGCCCTTAATAAGAGGTCGCCTGAGGAATGGCCGAGGCTGTCGTTTACCCCCTTGAAATGGTCGAGGTCCACGAAGAGCACCGCGACGTACTTGGCCGTGCGTTCGTTACGCGCCAGGGCCTGTGTCAATCGGTCACGAAAGAGAGCCCGATTGGCGAGCCCCGTGAGCACATCGTGGAACGCTCGGTGCGATAGATCGTCTTCGAGCTGCTTTTGCTCGGTGATATCGCGAAAGGTCCACACTCGTCCGACGACAACATCGTTGACGTACTGGGGCTGTGAGGAACGATCGAAGATTCGACCGTCCTTGAAGTACAAGGTCTCGCTGCATTCGACGTCGGGTTGCGAGTACAACTCCTCGACCCGTGCACGAAACTGCTGCGGGTCCTCGAGTTGGCCTTCGATCAGATCGAGCAACGCGGCGTCGTTGTCTAGTCCAACCACGCGCTCGGGTACGCCCCACATCGTGGCGAACTGCTTGTTGAAACTCGTGATGCGTCGGTCGTCGCTGACGACGAGGATTCCATCGGGGGTCGAGTCGAGGGTGGCTTCAAGCAGTGAGTACGTGTCGTGGAGCCCAAGGAGCGCGTCTTGCAGTTCCTGCTCAGCCTGGACTCGAGCGGAGATATCGTTGGCGCTGACGACGAGACCATGGACCGTGGGGTCATCTATCAAGTTGACGAAGGACAACTCGTACGGGGTCACCTCGATGCCGTCGTGATGCACCAATCGCAAGGTGGGCGTGACGGGGTGCGAGGTCGGTGCGTGCAGTACTTCCTCGAGGGCGCGTTGCAGTGCCGGCCGGTCCTCCGCGACGACGAGATCGGCCAGTGGATGGTTCTCAACGACCTCGGGATCGTGGCCGAGCAGGCGGGTCACGGCCGCAGACACAGACTCGACGACGCCGCTGGCCGAGAGCAGCAGCATGATCGTAGAGGCGTTCTGTACGAGTGAGCGAAAGCGAGCGACATCGTTTCGCGCGACCTCGAAGCGACGTCGATTGGTCAGATCTCTAAAGCTGAAGAGCACGGCACCAGGCGCGTACCAACTCACGGGCACGCCTACTGTTTCGAGGAGGTGCCATTCACCCTTGATGCTCGCTCTAATCTCAACGGGATTGCCAACGTGCTTATTTTGCACGGACTCGAGCGAGCGAAGGACGAGCTCGAGATCGTCGGGGTGGACGTACGTGAGCACCGATATCCCCAGTGCATCCTCGAGTGACTGGTTGAAGAACTCTTCGGCGGTGTCGTTGGCCCACAAGAGACGGCCTTGGTCGCTCAGCACCAAGACGACGTCGGGGTATTCGCGAAGGAATCGCGCCAGGACCTCGTCGTGCATCGTCACGGTCGCGGTACTTTCTTGGCCGACGTGAGACCCAGGGGTGGGTGCATTCGTACCCGATGGGCTGGTCGTTGCATAAAGTAACCGTAATTCAGAATCGTCCGGGCCCGTCCCGGGCGAATCTGAGGCCGCCTCGAGCTGCGTGGTGTGACCTTCTGGGCGCCGAGCAGGTGAAATTTGCTCACCCGTGTCGCTATGGTGCGGGTCGTTCGTTGTCTCACGGCGGGCGAGTCGACTCCGTTCGTCCAGTAGATTGGTGTAAACGCACACTCGTTTTTGGGGTGCATTTTCTTAGGCGGAGGTCACAATGGCGGAAGTAGAGATCGGCATCTACAAATCGGCGCGACAGGCGTACGGATTCGACGACATCGCCATCGTGCCCTCGCGTCGCACCCGTGACCCCGAGGACGTCGACATCTCCTGGCAGATCGACGCCTATAAATTCGAGCTTCCCTTGCTCGGATCAGCAATGGACGGAGCGATGTCACCGACGACCGCCATTGAACTGGGTCGATTGGGCGGTCTGGGCGTATTGAACCTCGAGGGTCTCTGGACCCGCTACGAGGACCCGACCCCGCTCTTTGATGAGATCACTGAACTCGCCGACGACAAGGCGACTGCGCGCATGCAGCAGATGTACTTGGAGCCCATCAAGCT
>JAJXXA010000113.1:4510-14807 GCA_021781335.1 Actinomycetes bacterium | reverse complement strand
GGACTCGCGACGACACCAATGGCGGATCACGTGATGATGCTCGAAAAGGCAATGGCCTACGTTGCTGAACCGCGGTCGGCCGCCTCGATTCTCTATAAGACGCCCGCACCCACGCACGACCAGGTGCGCATGACCCTGGCGACCATGCGTTCAACGGCCGCCGATCAATTGAGTCTGGGTCTCATCGACGAAGTCGTCAGTGAAGACCCCAATCCCTTTGTGACCGTGGCGAACATTCACCGATCCATTTTGAAGTCCTACGCCGAGCTGAAAGAACTCTCCGAGCGCCGACTACGCAGCCGTCGTCATGATCGGATCCGCAACCTGCGCGCGTTCGAGATCATTCAGGAGTAGCGAACGCGTAGGTGTTACGCCTCAGCAACGACGACTCGACCGTCTTCTTTGGCGTTGAGGCGTCGTCGGAGGTTGAGCATGATGAGTCCACCGACGAGTGAGGTGATGCCGGTGCTGAGTGGCCACCAATTGCTGATGTTGTTGTCGAAGTAGATCGCGGTGATCGCGGGGGCCAGGCTGCCGGCGAGCCCCCAGGCCAGCCCCTGGGTCGCGTTGTAACGGCCGCGAAGATGCTCTGGAGCGATCTCGTTGACGAGCGCGGGTCCTACGGGCGACATCATCGTCTCGCCGATCGCGAAGACGACCATGGCTACACACAGCGACGCGACGGCGAAGATGGCCGGTAGTGCGAGGGTGACCTCCAGGATGATCCAAAATACGCACCACAACGATGAACTGACAGCCATGAGTCGAGTGCGACTACGTCCTTCAATCCTGTTCAGCACCCAGAGCTGGGCGAGCACGATCGTCGTGGTATTGAAGAAGAAGATCACCCCGATCACGTGTACCGAGAGTCTCAGGTTGTTGACGACAAAGAGACTGAAGCCCGCCTCTTGTGAACCGTAGCCACCGATCATCAAAACGAGAGAACCGAGGACGTACTGCATCAATCTGCGGTCTCCTAGGACCTCGCGCCATCCTTCGGCGCTCTTGATGGGGTCGCCGTGATGCTCCTTGTTGGCTCCACCGTATTGATGAAGCGTGACGAGCAAACCCGCCGCCAGAATCTCGATGCCGGCGTTAAAGAGGTAGAGCGCAGTGAACGAAGCGGGATGATGGAGATCGACGAATGCCGCTGAGACGAGACCACCAAACCCGACGCCAAGATTCACGAGCATGAAGTCGAATCCAAACGCTCGTTGGCGTTGCTCTTCGCTGACAAGGCGACTGAGCAAGGTGCTGCTGGCACCCCAGGTGGCGCCGCTGAAGAGTGCGAGGAGGATCGCCGCGACGACCGCTTGAGTCTTGGTGTGCGCCACCGCCCAGAGGCTGAGCGCGCCCGCAGTGCAGATATAAGCGGTGACCGCGATGCGAAGCGGACCGAAGCGGTCAGTCATCGAGCCCCACACGGCGCTCGATGCGAGACCGGCGATGGCCGAGGCGCCGAGAAGCAGCGTGGCAAAATTCGTCGAGAAGCCACGCACGTTGTGCAGATACACGACGTAGAGCGACAGAGTCAGCCCCAATCCGAAGCGGGCGAGGAACGTGGTCATGAAATAGCGACGAAGGGGCGCGTTGATCGCCTTACGGAATTCTGCCGGAAGCAGCGTTTGCATTGGATTCACCAGACCATCAGGTTACATGTCGACGCTTGTGCGTTCCCTCACAAGTTGAACGGACTCATACGTTCAATCAGCGTTAACCTTTTGGTAGCTGCGTCGCAGCAGTTTACTTGAAAGAGTTGAGTTGGCGATTAAGCGATTACCGAACAGCCGGATAGATCTCCTCACTGAGATCGCCCCTGACGTCGAGCGGCTCTACAATCGCCATCTTGAAGCACCGAGATTGTGGTTCCCTCACGAGCAGATCGATTGGGGCCAGGGAGAGAATTTCAACACTCGTCCGTGGTCTGAAACTGATTACCCGTTGCCAGCAGGCGTGCGCAGTTCGATCTACGTGAATCTGCTTACTGAGGACAATCTTCCGTACTACACACATTCGCTTCTCGCCCACGCACCAAAGGGGCATCCCATCCGCGATTGGAATCATCAATGGACCATGGAAGAGAACCGTCACGCCATGGTCATGCGCGACTGGGTGCACATCAGTCGATGCATTGATCCGACATTGCTCGAAGAGGGACGTCGTGTGCAGATGGGTAAGGGCGAAGTGCCGGAACCAGAATCGATCGCCGAACTCATCAGCTACGTCTCGTTCCAGGAGCGGGCGACGCAAATCGCGCACCGTAACACTGGCGCGCATCTTCCAAAAGAAGACAAGATCGGTCGTAACGTCCTGGCGCTCGTGGCAGGCGATGAGACTAAGCACTACCTCTTCTACCGTGATTTGGCGTTGGCCGCATTCGCCATAGATCCTTCAACCATGATGATCGCCGTGGCGAAGCAGGTGAGTTCATTTGCGATGCCCGGCACGGGTATCCCGTCATTCACTCGTCACGCCGTGCGAATCGCCAAGGAAGGCATCTACGGCCTAGGTCAGTATCTAAAGGACGTCTTGGACCCGGTCTTAGGTTTGTGGGACGTGAATCACCTCGCGGGCCTGTCAGAGGAGGCCGAGCGCGCGCGCCTTGACCTCGACGCGGTCGTGGCCAAGATCACAGAGACCGTCGAACGAATGTCACAAAAGGCCGCGGGTCACGCGCTCGCGTGACCCTGCTCGTTGATCGAGTAAGCGGGTAGATCGTTACTCTTTTGAATTCGCCACTTTGCGTATATAGTCCTCAAACGCCTTTTGCTGGAGTTCAAGTTGTCGCACGTCACGCTCGTGCATCGCGCCGCCTCGGGTGATCAGATAGATGAGGCCGCCGATGAGCGGCAGGATCAAGATGAACAGTACCCAGAACGCTTTCATCGTGCCGCTCAGGTCGTGACTGCGAAAGATGTCGACGATGATGTGAAAGACCAGAATCATCCAGAAGATGAACATGGCGAAATACAACGTCGAAATGAAGATGTCAAAGAGTGGGTAGCCTGCGGCGAACATTCGTGATCCTTTCAGGAAACGTCTCTACTGATCGTGCCACAGTTTTCGAGTTCAGTGGTGCTCGAGGAGGAGTTCATCCAGGCGCTTCCGCAGTTGATCCTCGTCTCCCTTGATGACAACTGTCTTGGTGCGTGAATGTTGACCGCGAAGAAGTTGCACCGCACTTGGCTTCGCGTCGAACGCGGCGGCGAGCGTCTCGAGCACCTCGGCGGTTGCGGCGCCATCAACGGCTCGAGCGCGTACGTGGACAATGAGTGCACCGTCGTAGTTTCCCCCCGTAGAACGTTGTCGACTCCCGGGGTGCACGTGGACTTTGAATTGCATGAGGACTCCCGTGATGCAGATTGCGTGCATACATTTACACAGTTGTGCTGGTGGCGCGGACGTGATGCCAATCTGAATAGGATTTGGAAACGTAAAGGGGGATTCGTGGCAGTGAGTGTGCAAGAGGCAATTGCGGCAGTGGCGGCACCCGGTCAACCGTTTGAAGTGATCGAGGTTGAGCGAGACGGAGTAAAGAATCGAGTCTTCAAGAACTCACCCACCAATCTGAGGGGCTTCTTTGACAGCGCTCGGGGCCTCGACGCCCCATTTCTCGTCTACGAGGATGAGGAATGGTCGTTCGCCCAGGTCATGGAGAACGTCGACGCGTTGGCTTACGCACTGATGCACCACTATGGCGTGAAGAAGGGTGATCGTGTCGGGATCGCAATGCGCAACCTCCCAGAATGGGTGATCTGCTTTGCCGCCATCACCTCGATCGGTGCCATATCGGTCTCGCTCAATGCCTGGTGGACCGAGGATGAACTTGATTACGCGATCAACGACTCCGGTCTGAGCGTGTTGATTGGCGACTCAGAACGCGTGGCGCGCTCGAATGACGCGTGCAAGAGGGCGAACGTACCCGTACTCGGGGTGCGCCTTGATGAGCTCCTTCCTCTGGCACCGGGTGTCGAGTACTGGCATGACGTCGTGGTGCTCGGTGCCGAGATGCCTCACGTGGAGATCGCGCCCGAAGACGACGCAACGATCTTGTACACGTCGGGCACGACCGGCTTTCCCAAGGGTGCCGTCTCCACCCACGGCGCCGTGTGCCAAGCGATCATGGCCTTCTCTTCTGGGGTGGCGATCCAGGCGGCACGAAGGGGTGATGACGAGAAGGGGAGTGGTCAGTCGCCCTGCTTCATTCTCGTCGTGCCGCTCTTTCACGTCACTGGGTGCATACCGGTGATGATGTCGTGCTTCTCTTGGCACTTCAAACTCGTCATGATGTATCGCTGGGAACCCGAGCGGGCGTTGCAGCTCATTGAGCGTCACAAGGTGACGAGTTTTGTGGGCGTGCCGACGCAGTCCTGGGACATGCTGGAGAACCCGAACTTCTCCAAATACGACACGTCATCATTGACGGCGGTGGGCGGTGGTGGAGCACCGGCGCCACCAAAATTGGTGGCGCGGGTCGATGGATCATTCAAGCAAGGTCGACCGACGCTCGGTTACGGGATGACCGAGACCAACGCGTACGGTCCGGGCAACTACGGCGACGATTACCTCACGCACCCATCTTCCACCGGACGCACGCCAACCATTGTCATGGACGTCGAGGTACGAGACGAGCGATTGAATCCCCTGGCACCGTGTGAGAGCGGAGAGATATGGCTGAAATCCCCGACACTGATACGCGGCTACTGGAACAAGCCTGAGGCTACGGCCGCCGCGATCGTTGATGGTTGGATCCGCACGGGGGACCTCGGGTACATCGACGAGGAGGGCTTTCTCTACATTGAGGACCGTCTCAAGGACATGATTCTTCGAGCGGGCGAGAATGTCTACTCGGCCGAAGTCGAGGCAGCTATCTATGAACATCCCGCCGTCTATGAGGCTGCGGTCTTTGGATTGCCGCACGAGCGGCTGGGTGAAGAGGTCGCCTGTGTCGTGATGGTGAAGGCGAATATGACGCTCACCGACAGTGAGTTGCACGACCACTTGCATTCACGTTTAGCTAGCTTCAAGATACCCACCCGCATGGCGTTCACCCATGAGGTCTTGCCGCGTAACGCGGCCGGAAAGTTCCTGAAGCGAGAAATGCCGCAGCGTTACTTCGGTTGAGCGGCGTCAATGGCGGCGCGCGCGTAGTCGGCGACGTTCAAGGTGGCCAATTCCTCGAGCGCGAACCATGCGGCGTGGTCAGTCGTGCCGTGGATTTCGTGACGGAGCTCCCCACCGCGAAGGGTGACCGTATAGAGGATGCGAACGGTGTGGATGCGGTCACCGTTGTCGCGACGACGGATATCACTGGTGACCGCGAGCAGTACCGGTTCGTGGACAACGAGGCCGGTCTCCTCTTCGAACTCACGGATCAGAGTCTCTTCGGGCGCTTCGCCGAAGTCGATGCCACCGCCGGGCAGCCACCACAGTGGAGGGTCGTGATGCGGGTTGCTTGATCGCACGAGTGCGACTCGTCCCTCGTGCACGAGAATTCCGTACGAGCGCACGCTGGTGTGTTGTTTACTCATGTCGTGTCTAGTTCCTCTTCGTGTCGATCAGGGAATCGGTCAGGGTGTGCACTGCACGAGCGCTCCCCGGCACCCTGCACTACTGAAATAGTAGGCCGCCCCGGTGAGGTGACCATGCGGTTGCGCGAGATCGGTTGCGAGTGACCAATGAGTCCGAACACACGCGTCATGCGAATCGCTGTTCATGAAGTTGACAGTCTCCGCGTGGGGTCGCTCTTGTTACGTGGTCCCTTAACGGGTCTTTGGGAAACCGAGATCGATCTGAGATTCAGACGGTTGGGGCCACCGTGATGTGATGACCTTGGCGCGCGTGTAAAAGCCAAAACCCTCGGGACCGTAGATGTGGGCGTGGCCGAAGAGTGAGTTCTTCCAGCCGCCGAATGAATAGGACGAGACGGGCACCGGAATCGGTACGTTGATACCGATCATCCCGACGGTCACCTCGCGGCTGAACAGTCGCGCGGCATTGCCGTCGCGGGTGAAGATGGCTGTGCCGTTACCGTAAGGGTTGGCGTTGATCAGCGTGACGGCTTCAGCGTAGGTGTCAACGCGTGCGATGCCCAGCACCGGTCCGAAGATCTCGTCGTCGTAGGACTTGGCGCCCGGGTGCACACCATCGAGGAGACACGGACCAACGAAGAATCCGGGGTTGTCGACGAGCGATGTGCCGTCGCGCACCACGGTGATCCCGTCGGCGGGGGCGGTCTGAACGTAGTTGATGATTCGGTCGCGATGCTCTTTTGTGATGACCGGTCCAAAGTCACTCGATGGATCCGAGCCAGGACCCACCGTCAGGCGGTCGATTCGTTCGGTGATCTTCTCGATGAGCGGATCAGCGATGTCACCGACGGTGACGACAACACTGATGGCCATGCAACGCTCACCCGCAGCGCCGTATCCGGCATTCACCGCAGCGTCGGCCGCGATGTCGAGGTCGGCATCGGGCAGGACGACCATGTGGTTCTTCGCCCCACCGAGCGCTTGCACGCGCTTACCGTGAGCGATGCCCGTCTGGTACACGTGGCGCGCGACTGGTGTCGAACCCACGAAGCTGATGGCGTCGATACCGTCGTGCTCGAGCAGTGCGTTGACCGTACTCGCGTCTCCGTGGAGGACGTTGAACACACCGTCGGGAAGGCCAGCCTCGGTCAAGAGTTCGCCCAACCGTACGGCGGTCGAGGGGTCGCGCTCGGAAGGCTTCAGAATAACCACGTTCCCGGTGGCGAGGGCGTTGGCACTCATCCACAGCGGCACCATCGCGGGAAAGTTGAAGGGTGTGATCGCCGCGACGACGCCGACAGGCTCGCGCAGTGAATAGACGTCCACGCCGTCAGCGACTTGACTCGAGAAGCCGCCCTTCAAATGCTCGGTGAGGCCACAGGCGTACTCGACGTTCTCCAGACCTCGCGCCAACTCGCCGTGGGCGTCGGCGAGTGTCTTGCCGTGTTCATTGGTGATGAGCTGGGCGAGTTCGTCAGCGTGTTCGACCAGCAACTGTCGAAAGGTGAAGAGGATGTTCGTTCGCACTGAGAGTGTTGATACGCCCCATGAGCGGGCGGCTTCTCGGGCACGAGTTACGACCTCGTCGATGAACGCGATGTCTGGCACTGGGACCTGGGCTGTGACTTCGCCAGTCGCGGGGTTGTAGACGGGTGACACGCCAGTTGCGTGCACGGATT
Source organism: Actinomycetes bacterium (assembly GCA_021781335.1). Taxonomy (GTDB): domain Bacteria; phylum Actinomycetota; class Acidimicrobiia; order Acidimicrobiales; family RAAP-2; genus RAAP-2. Next base: position 7,597 of record JAJXXA010000113.1, on the reverse strand, counting down.
GACCACCAACATAGTGGGGTATGGACTGCATTGGGACTCTCTTTCGTCCCACCCAATCTACCGGGCCACGCTGTCGGGCCAGTTAGGGTTGCTGCGTGACTATTGCCTCGACCAGTAGGGCCCTGCGAGAAGCTGCGGCCATCGAGCCCATTGGCCCTGACACGTACGGGGTCGAGCTCTCCGAGTACTACACCGCCGCTGGTCACCCCAATGGTGGGTACCTGCAATGCGTAATGGCGAACGCCGCTCTGGCCGCGGCGTCCGAGGCCGGTGCGCACCACCTTCACACCACCGCGATCACTACCAACTACATGAGTGCCCCGACGCTTGGCGCAGCGAAGATAGTGACCGACGTGCGAAAAGTCGGGCGCGGCGTCTCCTTCGTGCACGTGACGCTGAGTCAAGAGAACCGCATAACGACCGAATCGCTGGTAACGCTCGGCACACTCGATGAAGACTCGACTCCGCGCTACATGGATGCAGTGCCTTTTGATATTGCGCCTCGTGAGCAGTGTCGCCAGTCCACGGGTGGCGACGAGATCAATTTGATGCGCGTCGCGGATCTCCGTCTCGATCCGGAGTGCGCTGGATGGTGGACGGGAGAGGTGTCCCCGCGGGGCGAGGTACGAGGATGGCTGCGTCTCGATGACGGCGACGCGTCCTGGAATCCGTGGAGCCTTCTCTTCGCGAGCGACGTCATGCCCCCCGCGACGTTTCCTCTCGGGTCCTCGGGCTGGGTGCCCACGCTGCAATTGACGTCGTACGTGCGACGTATTCCGACGAGCGAGTGGCTCCGTGCGCGCCAGTGGTGCGTTGTCATAGCCGACGGTATCGTGGACGAGCGCTGCGAACTCTTTGATGATCGTGGCGAATTGGTTGCCGCGGCGTACCAGCTCGCCATGGTCCGGTTCCCGACCGAGCACTAGACCATGGCGACGAGCGGCCCGCACGTCCAAGAGGACGGGTCACTCTTTGTCCGATCGCGTTTGGTCATTCCCGAGAGTGAAATCCAGCTTCGAGTCACGACGTCGGGTGGACCGGGTGGGCAACACGCCAACCGAGCATTGACACGTGTGATAGCGACGTTCGACGTGCTCGATTCTTTGGCATTGAGTGACGACGACCGAGAACTGCTGTTGGAGAAACTCGGGCCCATCGTGCGCTCAAGTTCAAGCCGTTTTCGTGCCCAGTCCCAGAATCGCACCGCAGCGTTGGAGCACCTGGCTCAAAAGATTGCGGTTGCCCTTGTGCGCCAAGCTCCACGGCGACCGAGTCGTCCGACCAGGGCTTCCAAGACCCGAAGGGTTGACGAGAAGAAGGCTCGGGGCCGAGTGAAAGAGCAGCGACGACGCCCGAGCGAGGACTAGAGCGACTCGAGGTGTCGGGTAATTGCCGAGAGCGCCGCGTGCATCGCGCCATCAATTGACGTGTCGGAGTCCTCGTGGGGCCCCTTGATCGGCGTGAGCGACGCATAACCTGCGGCGAGGAGGGCGCCGTCTTCGTCCGCGTCCTCATCGCTCACGTCACCGAGTTCAGGACTCGCCGCGCCGAGACGAAGTGGCAGATCTCCTTCGTCGGCGAGGGGTTCGCCTCCCGCGAGCGGTCCGGCTGCTTTGACGATGCCGGCGGTCGAGATCCTTCCTCGCCGTACGCCCTTCAATTTGTCGGGCGCGAGGTTGGGCACGTTGAGGTTGAACAACGTTCGTGAAGGCGCGTTCATCAAGTGTTCAAGCACCTCAATCGCTACCGCACCCGCAGTGTCGTAGTGGACGTTATCTCCCCATTGCACCGAGATCGCCAGTCCCGAGAGCCCAAGTTGTGCTCCGGTGAGGATCGCGCCAACCGTGCCTGAATGAAGGACGCTTCGTCCGACGTTGGCGCCCGCGTTGATACCTGCGAGGATGATGTCCGGTTGAAAATTGAAGCTTCCGATGGCACCGACGATGGCGCACAACGCGGGTGGTGCGTCGAGCGCGTAGGTAGGAATGGACTCTGCGCCGCTTATCGTATGGCGTCGGTACGGCACCGTGGGGTGCTCGAACACGTCGCCTACCGCCGATGACATGCCCGAGTGGTTCTTTGATGGGGCGACCACGATGGCTTCGCGAATCTCGCCCTCGGGGCATTCTCCAATCCACTTGGCAACATTGCGCGCCAGCACCGCAATCCCTGGGGCCGAGACTCCGTCATCGTTAGTTATGAGAATTCGCATATTTCGTACGTTAACTGTCGTAAGTTACATAGCAGTGAATAGAAGGAAAACCAACTGATGCTTCCCTCGGGTGAACAGATTGCGATAGCCCACGGTGACCAGCGCGCCGTGATCACCGAGGTTGGCGCGACCCTTCGCACCTACGTCAAAGGTGGCCTCAGCGTCATCGAAGGCTTCGCGGGCGAAGAGGTGCCCACCGGTGCTCGCGGGCAGGTTCTCTATCCGTGGCCGAATCGCATTGGCGACGGCCAGTGGAGCTTCTCAGACCGTAAAGCGAGCCCCACGATCGACGACGTGACCCACGCCACCGCCATACACGGTCTCGTCCGATGGCGGCCATTTCGTATCGACGCGGTCAACCAGAACCGCTGCGTGCTCTCGCTCTTTCTCCACCCGACCCCCGACTACCCGTTCTTGAGTGAAATCAGCGTCGCGTACCATTTGGGCGCCCTCGGGCTAACGGTAACGACGACGGTGACGAATCGTGACGAAGTACCGATTCCCTTTGGCGTTGGATTTCATCCGTACCTAGCGGTGACCACACCGACCATTGAGGGTGCCCAACTCGAAGTACCCGCGAGAGCATTCGTCGCGATGAACGACCGTCAACTCCCCACGGGTGAGATTCTGCCGGTGAACGGACATCAACTCGACTTCTCCCAACGTAAGTCCGTGAGCGGTCACGAACTGGACGTTACCTTCACGGAATTGGTGCGAGACGACAGTGGGATGGCGACGACGGTATTGGTCGATGCGAATGGGGGAGAGATCGAACTCAGTGTGGACCGAAATTTCCCGTATCTGCAGGTGTATACCGGTGACCACCTCGAACGTGGGCGACGTCGCACATCAGTCGCGGTGGAGCCCATGACGTG
>JAJXXA010000113.1:0-4410 GCA_021781335.1 Actinomycetes bacterium | reverse complement strand
TTGAACCAGATGACCGCATTGCTGGCCAAGGCCATGGGTCCCGAGGTGCGCGTGAACGCCGTCGCACCCGGGCTGATTGCGACGCCGTGGACACAGTCGTGGCAGCGCACTCATGATTACGTGAGTGCCACCGCACCGCTTCGACGTAGCGGGACACCTGAAGACGTGGCCGAAGTGATCATGGCGCTCGCCGACTCGTCTTACGTCACGGGTCAAGTTGTGACGGTCGACGGCGGCTTAATGCTCTGAGGAAGTGTCGTTGACTGGCTTGGTCGGGGGCACGAATACTCGCAGCGTTGAACACAGCAGGTGCGTTGTCGCACGCACTAGTCGGCGCATCGGCTCTGATCTAGTGGGCACACCTAGGAGTTCTCGTGCCCACGGGTCGAGAAGGTCGAAAGCGCTCCAAACGAGAAGACGGTACGCACCTCGTTGAACGGGGCCTTTGGAGAATCCGTTCGCGACGAAATCGCGTCCGATGACGCCGTCGTTACTCAGTCTCAGTTGTGGTCGAAAATCTTGAAGGACGCAGTCGAGCTCTTCAAGGGTCGTCGGCGGGTCTTGCACGCCCAGATCGCGCGCGAGCTGTGACATCTCCAGTACGTACGCGTCACATTGCTCGTGCGTCAGGTGCAGTCTGCCGAAGCGCAAATAGCCTCGCAAGAACATTGACATCTCGGCCGCGTGCACCCAGGCCAGGAGATCGGGATCATTCGCGTAGTAGGCCTGACCGTCGTCGGCGACGCCGCGCACGGCTTCGTGCACGGCGAGCACCCGCTCGATGGATGCGTAGGACGCGCTTCGTGAGCCGTAGGTCGTGGTGCCAATAAAGTTCGCGGTCTGCAAGAGACGACCGAACGGGTCGTTCTGGTAGCGAGAATGCTGCGCCACACCGGCCATGGCGTGAGGGTGGAGCATTTGGAAGAAGAGTGAGGCGATGCCGCCGACCAACATCGAAGAAAGGTCTCCGTGGACGATTCGAGCGATCCCGTTCACTGGAAAGTACGCGATCTCGGGGTCTTCGCATCGAGGCGGCGGTTCTTGATTGAGACCTACGGACTTGCGGATGCTTTTGTTGACCTTGGTGCGAAACCTGATTGGTGCTTCCAGCCAATACGTACTACTCAACGCGACTCCTTTGGTCCCGTACTCAGACTATGGCCGACATCTTTCAATTGCTCCGTGGTTCTGCGACACTGGAGAAGTGCCCACCGTCAAACCAATGCGACGTGTAACAACCGACTCCGAAGTCGCGAGCGAGGAGGTCGTCGCGACCAAACGTCCGTGGCACGTCGTGGTGTGGGACGATCCGGTGACGCCAATGAGTGTGGTCGTCGTGATCTTCAAAAAGATCTTTGGTTATTCGAACAACAAGTGCACCCAACTTATGCTCACCGTCCATCACGAGGGTCGCGCGATCGTGTGGTCGGGGCAGCGTGAACGTGCCGAGTCGTATTGTGTGAAGTTGCAGGTCGCGGGATTGCAGGCGACCATCGAACAGGATCAGTGATGGTGAGCAACCGCCTCTTCGTGCGCCGTCGAGATGGTCGAATCGAAGTCCGGCTCAGTGACGCTGGGCGTGACATCGCGCGAGAAGCCTTCGGGCACGTCGTCGCTGCGGAACGTGACCCCGATCATGAATGGCACGCGGGCCTGAATGCGCCAATCAATCCGAGCAGCGACGACGATGATCCACTTTCGATGCTCACTCGGCAAAATGAGATCTCTACCAACGCAGAGTTGGCATTCATGACATTGCACGAAGAGTTCCTGAACGACGCGGAAGCCTGGGCGTGGCTCAGCACGTTTCAGATCGCGCTTCGCTCCACGGCGGTCGCGAACGGTCTCTTGAGCGAAGAGAAGCTCAACGAGTGCGAGCCAGCAATGCTCGAATATATTCACACGCTTCAGCAATTTCTCTTCAGCTTGGCTGAGTGCCTTTGAGAACTCGGCGTCGTCACTCGCTCGATTGAGTCAAAGACTGCTCACCGTAGGCTGAGTGTCATGCGACGACACAACCTGGCCGGACTCCACACGCCCACGGGAATCCTCGCTCTTTGCCTCATAGTGGCAGGCGTCGTGATCGGGCCTGCGCGCGCGTTCGCGGGTTCGACGACTACGACTACGACAACGACCACCACGGGATCAACCTCGAGCTCTACTGTCGTGGCGGCTCCAACGGCCGCGGCAAACCTCTCATGTGCCGAGAAGACGGTATCGACGTGGTCGGTGCCACAACTCGCGAACGAGACGATTGTGGTATCGGTGAACGTCGCAAACGTCGGCGCCATGGTGCCCGCGGCCCAAGCCGGCTTTGGCGGACTGCTCCTTTTCGGGGTGAGCGCCCCCGCGAACATCTCCGCGACCATAGCGCGGGTCCAAGCGAGGGCACTTCACGGGTTTCCAATGCTCATCATGACTGACGAAGAAGGTGGTGGTGTGCAACGTCTGACGAACGTGATCGGTTCGATTCCGTGGGCGGCGACGATGGGGAGGAACCTGACACCCCAACGGATAGAGGGTTTGGCGACGCGTATCGGAAAATCGATGCTGAACGCGGGGGTCACAGTTGACCTCGCGCCAGTGCTCGACGTTGACGGACGAAGGGTTGAACCGGGCCGCGCAAACCCCGACGGCTTACGCTCCTTTAGTGGCTCACCCGCCGTCGTTGCGCGCGACGGTACTGCTTTCATGCGAGGACTAGGCGCGGCCAACGTGACTGCCGTCGTGAAACATTTCCCGGGTCTGGGTGGCTCGTCGCAGAACACTGATTACGGGGCGGCTACGACACTCCCGTGGGCGCAGCTTGAAAAGACTGGCCTCATACCGTTCGAGATCGCGATCAACGCCGGCGTTCGCGCGGTGATGCTCTCCAACGCCACGGTGCCGGGTTTGACGTCATTGCCATCGAGTCTGTCGCCAGTCGTAGTCCAAGTGTTGCGTGGTCGTCTCGGGTTCACGGGTCTCGTGATGACCGATGCGTTGACGGCGGGGGCCATTAGCGCTATTCATCTCTCGCCGCAGCTCGCCGCGCTCAAAGCGCTGCAGGCGGGCGCTGACATGGTGCTCGCAGGCTCACCATCTTCGCCGAGCGCATCATTGGTTCTGGCGCACAGCATGGCGAGCGCGATTGTGACGGGCGTGAACACCGGAACATTGTCGATGACGCAACTTCGTGGTGCCGCCGCTCAAGTGCTGGCCACGCGAAATCTCCTCTCGTGCTGAACGAGCGGTGGTGTCAGTCGAAGACGAGCACGGCCGCACCGTGCACACGGTCCTCGCTCAGCGCAAGCAGTGCCTCGTCGGCTCGATCCCACGGATAAGGATCAACCGCGACGGTCATATCGATGTCGCTGGCCATTTTCAAAAAGGCGTGGCCGTCGTCTCGGGTATTGGCCGTGACGCTGCAGAGCGTGCGTTCCTGAAAAAGGTGGCGCTGGTATTCAAGGGTTGGAATGTTGCTGAGATGGATTCCGGCAACTGCGAGCGTGCCGCCGCGATCCAAAGCAGCCAGCGCGGGTAATACCAGGTCGCCAACTGGAGCAAAGAGTATTGCCGAATCGAGTAGTTCCGGAGGTGTGTCCGCGGCATCACCGACGCTGCTCGCACCGAGCGCGAGCGCGAGTTCACGGGCGGCAGGTGAACGGGTCATGACGTGCACGCGCGCCCCCTGGGCGATGGCGATCTGAGCCGTGAGGTGAGCGGAACCGCCGAAACCATAGATGCCGAGGCGCCCCTCGACCGGTAATTGCGCGCGAAGGAGCGCTCGGTACCCAATGATGCCCGCGCAGAGCAAAGGCGCGGCATGGATGTCATCGAAGCCCGGCGGGATCGGATAGATGAACGCTTCGTCCACCACCACGTACTGGGCGTACCCTCCATCGATGTCCCAACCCGTGAAAGTTGGAGCGACGCAGAGGTTCTCCTTCCCCGCTCGACAGAATCGACACGTGGCGCAACTGCGCGCCAGCCACGCTGCGCCAACTCGATCACCGATCGCGTACTGGCTCGTCGCATCTCCGACTTGGTCGACGATCCCAACGATCTCGTGTCCGGGAATCACCGAAGGCCGTCGAGGTGGGAGGTCACCCTCAACCAAGTGCAGATCAGTACGACACACACCGCACACGGTCACGCGAAGTCGCACCTGTCGCGAGCCTGCGGTTGGGAGCGCCCGCTCAACGCGTTCGAGGGACCCGTTCATTACCGGTCCTGGCGTTCCCACTGCCCACCCTTGCATTGACGAGGGGTTCATTGACTTCCTCACTTCACTGGCGTGGTCACGCGACCGCTCTCTATTCACCGGTCTAGTTCGCCCTTTGATGTCACTTCAAGGACATCAAAGTGCTACTCGTGTGTCGAAGCGAAATTGAGGAGGGCTTCGTCGCTCAGGCGAAAGACTGTCCACTC
>JAJXXA010000036.1 GCA_021781335.1 Actinomycetes bacterium | reverse complement strand
CCCTGCAGACGTAGGCGAGGCCGGGGGTCCGATTCTCCAGCAATGGCGACGAGCCAGTTCCGGTGACGAGAACGCTGCGTGTCATGTACATCAATCGTACGTGGTTTGACAATAGGTTCGATGCGCCTGGTACGACCACCTCGATTCCTTCGTACGCATAACCGGCGGCGTCGAGCAGATCGGGTGCCGCGCTCGGATGGGTCATGATGAGCGTGGCACCCAGGTCGACCAGGCGACGTGCCACGCCGAGCAGTTCACGATCCTCGCGGCACAGCGCGAGGCGGGCGAATGCGCGACACGCCACTGCGTGGCTTGAAGGCGTAGCGCCGTCGAAGATCTCCTTCGATCGCGAAGGAAGGTCGACCACGAGGTCGCATTGAGCGAAGAGCCCCGACCCTTCATCGGGGTGGTCGAGCGTGGGCAGTGTCGCGTCCCAGTAGTGCGACAAGAGGTACGTTGCGACGTCCTTCGCGTTATCGGTCCAGGCGTCGTCGCCCGTGAGTTCGTAGGCGTCGACGTAGGCGTCGACGAGCCAGGCCAGATCGGCCGCGCTCGCGTAGGCGTGTCGGTGTTGCGTGCGCCACCACCGCCCAGCGTGAAAGTGAGAGTGATGCAGTGCCTCGAGCAGCCTCAGACCTTCGGCTTCGAATTCGCGCTCGCCACTCATCAACAACGCGGACGCCAGCATCGCGTTCCATTCGAGTATGACCTTCTCGTCGCGCGCGGGCTGTACCCGGAGTGCTCGCTCGGCGCGAAGGGCTTCGAGCGCACCGTTGAGGTCGTGGGGAGTGACAAACGGCGCTCCATCGGCCAAGCGGGGGATGGAGCGTGCGTCGAATTCGCCGCGAGACGTGATGCGCCATCGTTCGAGCACCGCGTCAAGATGATGTTGTTCGCCGTGCGACTCAAGCGCGCGTCTCACTTCGTCGGGCGTCCAGGTCACGTGAGAGCCTTCGATACCACCGGCATCCGCGTCGAGTGATGCGGCGTAGCCCGTCGCGACGCGCAAGTCTCGAAGCGCGAAGCGCAGCGTGTCGAGCGCGACGTCGCGCCACGCTGGACGCGCGTAGGCGCGCGCCGCACGTAGATACGCCCGGGCCAGAAGCGCCTGATCGCTGAGCATCTTCTCAAAATGAGGGACGTGCCATTGGGCATCGACGCTGTAGCGCGCGAAGCCGCCTCTCACGTGGTCGTACATACCGTTTCGCGACATCGCGTCAAGGGTGAGGGTCACCGCGTGGAGGGCGCGGGCGTCGTTCGATTCGAGCAGCGCCTCGACGTAGCTCGGGCGAGGGAACTTCGGCGCGCCGCCAAACCCCCCATTGACGTCGAGGCGGCTGATGAGATCTTCGCGCAGGGCGCGCCGTGCGTCGCCAAGATCGAGTGGCGCGACGTTCGGTGCGAGATGGTCAATGAAGTTGACTTCGCGGTTCAGCGCTTCGTGCAATTCGCGTGCTTGGGTGTTGACCGCTGCACGCTGAGTGTGCCACGCGTCGTCCATGGCGCGAAGCAGTCGCGCGAAGCCCACCTGACCGTGCCTGTCCGTTGGGGGGTAGTACGTTCCAGCCATGAAGGGGCGTCCGTCAGGGTCCATAAAGACCGACATCGGCCAACCTCCCTGGCCCGTGACGAGTTGGGTCGCCGCCATGTAGAGCGCGTCTACATCCGGGCGCTCTTCACGATCGACCTTGATCGAGACGAATGAATCATTGAGAATGCGTGCGACGTCGGGATCTTCGAACGATTCGTGAGCCATGACGTGACACCAATGACACGCCGCGTAGCCGACGCTCAAGAACACCGGTACGTCGCGCCGTCGCGCCTCGTCAAAGGCATCCTCACCCCACGCCCACCACCGAACCGGATTGTTGGCGTGGTCGCTCAGATACAAAGAACCAAGGTCTTTGATGTCGCGAAGCAGGGGCACGAGATGACACTAGGGGTGATGTGGCTCAGTAGCGCCGCTCGAGAATCCTCGCCATACCTCTTGACGTATGGCGAGGATCACCTCGTCGGTCCACTCACCCTTGACGTATTCATTCTCGACGAGATGGGCTTCTCGCCGCAATCCAACTTTTTCCAAGGAGCGAATCGAAGCGTGATTTCGTCCATCGCATCGTCCAACGATCCGATGAAGATTGCAGTCGTTAAAGCCGATTTCGAGCAGTTCGCGATAGACCTCGGGAGCGATGCCGCGACCATGAAAACCAGGATGCAACGAACCACCTATCTCGCCTTGGCGGTGTTCGTTGTCGGTCCACCGGAGCATGAAATCACCGATGACGCGGCTCGTTTCGTTTAAGACAGCCACGATGAACAAGACATGGCCACCACTCGCGTCCGGTGTTTGGGCAATGCGCTTTTCGAGCAGTGCACGAGACTGTTCACGGTCGCGCGGCTGCGAGTACAGGTAGCGGTTTACTCCTTCGTCTGCGTAGATGACGGCCAGATCGTCAAGGTCTCCCCATTCTGGTGCGCGTAGCGTCAAGCGTTCGGTGCGCCGCGGAGCAATTCGTGAATCCATGCCAAATTTCTAGTACGTCGCGCGCGACGCGAGCGGTCGCACTTCGTAGATATGAGGCGTCGTGGCTACTGTGGTTGTTACGACGCTGGCAAAGCTTGAGGAGAACACATGATGAAACCACTTCGTTGGGGAATCCTCGGCACTGGGCGAATTGCCCATACCTTCGCGAGTGATCTTCGCTTCATCGACGACGGCGAGATCATTGCCGTGGGTTCACGGTCCCAGTCCTCGGCCGATCGCTTCGCTGATGAGTTTGACGTGCAGTATCGACACCCCACGTACGAGCAACTTGTCGCAAATCCCGAGGTGGACGTGATCTACGTGGCGACCCCGCATCCGATGCATTTCGATAATGCCCTGCTCGCGCTCGAGCACGACAAGCCTGTGCTGGTCGAGAAAGCCTTCACGATGAACGCTTCGCAGGCTCGCGAATTGGTGCAGGTTGCGCGCGAGCGAAAGCTCTTCATGATGGAGGCGATGTGGACTCGCTTTCTTCCCCACGTCGTGGCGATACGAGAGATGATTGCCAATGACGAGCTGGGCGAGATCGTCGCAATCGAAGCCGATCACGGCAAGTGGTTCGAGCCTGATCCGACCTCGCGTCTCTTTGCGCCGGAGTTGGGAGGCGGCGCATTGCTAGACCTCGGGGTCTATCCGGTGTCGTTCGCTTCGATGATTCTGGGCCGCCCCGATCGGATTGCGGCGTTGGTCGATCCGGCATTCTCTGGTGTCGACGGTCAGACTTCGATGCTCTTCGGCTACGAGAGTGGGGCCCAGGCGGTACTGACCTGCACGTCGCACGCGCGTACCGCGACCCGGGCGTGTATTTCTGGGGTGAAGGCGCGTATCGAGATCGCCGGGGACTTCTACGCGCCCACGTCGTTTCGTCTCATTCAGCGATCGGGAGAGGAGTCGCGCTTCGAATTCTCAAGCGAGGGCCGTGGTCTCCATCACCAGGCCATCGAAGTTGCGAGGTGCATCGACGCCGGCGTGCTCGAAAGTGCGGTGATGCCGTTAGACGAAACAGTGGCGATCATGGAGACGATGGACAGGGTCCTCGCCTTCCTCTAGTTGCATCGACATCGGCGCGCGATAGTTAAGTAATACTTCACAGCGACTTCGTCAGCGACGTGGTGAATGGATCGAGACTCACGCGAGAGAGAACTGGCGACGTGCCAAGTGTTTATCAGTGAGATGCGGTTGCGTGATGAGAGGCGAATGTACGCAATGGTACGTTGCGCACATTGGCTGGGTACTTCGAAGGGAGATTCAGTATCGAGATCGCACTTTCTCTCTGCACTCGACATCATTACAACCTGACGACGAAGTGAATTGAGTGCCTGCTTCGTGCTAACTTCGGCGACTGAGCATTATCTTCACATGATGTTCACGAAGTTGACAATAACTACCGGAGTTCTAGGATTCCAAAAGAAGGGTTGGGGATATGAAGTTCAAGACAGCTAAGGCGCTCGCGTCTGTGGCATTGGTCGGCAGTTTTGTCGTCGCAATGTTGCCAGACGTGAGTTCCGCAGGTACACCTACCGTGTCGAATACGACGTTCAATACGAAGTTTTCGACGATGAAGTACCTGAAGAGCATCGTGGCCAAAGGCAAGGGCAGCATCGCCGTCATCTTGCCCGACACGGTGTCATCAGCGCGTTACACGGAGTTTGACGCTCCGTATCTGAAGAAGGCCTTCCTTGCTGCTGGTTTGAAGACGAGCCAGTTCTCGATTCAGAACGCTCAGGGAAGCGACACGACTCAGTACACCGACGCCCAGGCAGCGATTGCCAAGGGTGCGAAGGTGATCTTGCTGGACGCGCTTGACTCCACCACGGGTGCAGTTATCGAGGCGTACGCCAAGGCGCGTGGTGTCAAAGTCATCGACTACGACCGTCTGACACTGGGTGGAGCGCGTAGTTACTACGTCAGCTTCAACAACGTGGCAGTCGGTACGTTGATCGGCACCGGTGTTACCAGTTGCATCACCGCGTGGGGCGTGAAGAGCCCACTCATTTACGTGATGAAGGGTGCGCCCACTGACAACAACGCGACGCTGTTCGCTCAGGGTTACAACGCTGTGCTCGCCAAGGCCGGTTACACCAGCGCCGCTGGCAACGTGATCAACGAGAACACGGGTACGTGGACGCCGTCGGTTGCTTTGACCGACTTCCAGGGTGCGTACACTGCGAACCCGAAGATCAATGCGGTCGTAACGCCGAACGACGAGAACGCCGCACCGATCATTGCCTACTTGCAGAGCAAGGGTCTGGCTCCTAAGACCATTCCATTCACGGGCCAAGACGCCACGTTGCTCGGTTTCCAGAACATCATCTCTGGCTACCAGTGCGGCACCGTCTACAAGCCCATCTGGCTCGAAGCACAGGCAGCAGCGGCGTTGGCCGTCTACCTGCGTGCTGGCATCAAGCCACCTAAGGGCCTCGTGAACGGCACGTCGACGGACTCGTCAGCTTTGATCAGCAGCCTCAAGAAGGTGCCGTCGGTACTGTTGACCGCTACATGGGTCACCGCATCGACAGTGGAGAAGACTGTCATCGCTGACAAGGTCATCAAGGCTTCGGACTTGTGCACCAACTCGGCGCCGACCGTTGCTGGTTCGACTCAGCCCACTTACGCGCAGGACTGCGCGACCTACGGCATCAAGTAGTCGGTAGAAGCATGGATACCACCCCCGAATCGCCCAACCTCCCAACGTCCCCCCAGGGACCTTCCGAGCAAAGCGGCTCGGGGGTGGCACCATCTTCAGTACCCCTGTTGAGCCTGCGCGGTGTGTCGAAGAATTTCGGCCCCGTGCAGGCAATCCAGGGTGTCAATCTGGACATACCTGACGGTCAGGTCACCGCGCTTATTGGCGACAACGGTGCCGGTAAGTCAGTTCTCATCAAGACCATTTCTGGCATCTGGCCCCCTTCCGAAGGCAAGATCTTCTGGAAGGGCGAAGAGATTCACGAGCACTCGCCGCGAAGCGCGACTGCGCTCGGAATCGCCACCGTGTACCAGGACCTCGCGCTCTGTGACAATCTCGACATAGTCCAGAACATGTACCTCGGTCGAGAAGAGACGAAGTTCGGCACGCTCGATGAGATCAAAATGGAATTGGCTACCAATCAGCTTTTGAAGGACCTCTCGGTGTCGACGGTCAAGTCTGTTCGTCAACTCGTCGCGTCACTTTCGGGTGGTCAGCGACAAGCCATTGCCGTTGCTCGCGCCGTCATGCGAGATTCGCGGTTGGTCATCCTTGACGAACCAACGGCGGCACTCGGTGTTTCTCAGACCAGACAAGTTCTCGAACTCATTCGAACGCTCTCATCACGAGGCATTGCCGTGCTCGTAATTTCTCACAACCTCAATGACGTCTTCAGCGTTGCAGACCGCATTGCCGTCATGCACTTGGGAAGCCTCGTCAGCAATGGTCCCATTTCTGACTACGACACGAACAGTGCCGTAGAACTCATCACGACTGGTCAGTCCAGTCGAGTGCCCACCACGCTTGCTCCAAGCTCTTAATCGAAAGGTAGTCATCTCTTGTCTGCCCCTCATGTCGAAGACCCGACACTTCACGTATCAAACGAGGACCCTAACTCGGCATCCAATCTGATCGGAAACCTGTACAAGCGTTTGCGCCAGGGCGACAGTGGCATGGTGCCGGTGGTCGTTGGTTTGTTGCTCCTCGTCACCTACTTCCAAATTCGAAACGCGGCATTTCTCTCTTCGGGCAATCTTGTCAATCTCTTCGTGCAGGCGACGATCTTCATCCTGCTCGGAATGGCTGAGATCTGGGTGTTGCTCCTGGGTGAGATCGACTTGTCGATTGGTATCACGTCAGTGTTGGGAGGTGCGGTCGCGGTCATCTTGGTCGATCCGCAGTTCCACGTCTCGTGGTTCTTTGCGTTGCCCGCAGGGATTCTCGTCGTTACGCTCATTGGTGCTCTCTATGGGATGGTCGTGGTGCGCTTGAACGTGCCTTCTTTCATCGTCACCTTGGCGGGTTTCCTCGCGTTCCAGGGAGTGTTGATCTATGTCGTTGACTCTCAAGGCACTGGCGGCACCATTCCCGTGCACGAAAAGGTGCTCTACAACCTCGTCTACGGGAACTTGACGCCCCTGTGGACCTGGATATTAGCGATCGCCGGAGTTGCGATCATGTGTTATCGGATCATCAAGCGCGACATGAATCGTCGCGCGAGTGGACTGGTCACCGAGCCGCTCGCGTACGTGATCACCAAGGTGGTCCTGTTGATCGCCGTCGGTGTCATCCTCGCGAAGATTTTCGACGCCAACCGTGGGACGTTCATCGAACTTCGTGGTATGCCCTTCGCCATCCCGATTGACATCGGCGTCCTGGTCATCGGGACGTTCATTCTCACCAGGACCAAGGCGGGTCGCTACATCAACGCCATTGGTGGCAACAGTGAAGCAGTTCGTCGAGCGGGTGTGCGAGTGAACCGTTATCGACTGCTCGCCTTCGTCCTCACCGGGGTTACGGGCGGCATTGGGGGGCTCTTATACGTCTCGCAACTCAACGGCGTGAATGATGGCCCGCCGAGCACGCTGACTCTGTACGCGATCGCCGCGGCGGTCATTGGTGGCACGAGTCTTTTCGGCGGCCGTGGCAAGATGATCCACGCTGTAGTGGGTGGACTCATTATTGCCACCATCTACAACGGCATGGCCTTGTTGAGCATGAGCGCGTCAACCCAGTACGTGGTGACCGGCGTCGTGCTGCTCGCTGCAGTGACGGTTGACTCGGTCGCTCGACGAAATAGTGCTTCGAGGTAATTCTCAGTGGTCGCAGAGCCCGTGTCGAGTGGTGACATCGACCTAGAGGGTCGAGTCGCGCTCGTCACGGGCGCGAGCCGTGGCATCGGTCTCGCCATCGCCCAGGGTGTCGTTGCGTCGGGCGGCAGAGTACTGATCACGTCTCGAAGCGAGCAGAACTTGGCACGCGCGCTGGTCACGTTTCACGACGTCGATCGTGTTCATACGCTGGTGGCGCACGTTGGCTCACGAGAGGACGCCACTCGATCCGTCGAGAGTGCGCTGGAGCGTTTCGGTCGCCTTGATGTTCTCGTCAACAACGCCGGCACGAATCCATATTTTGGGCCACTCGTCGATATTGACGATGCTCGAATGCAAAAGACGTACGAGGTAAACCAAGCGTCCATCGTCACCCACACCTCGGCGGCCTGGCATCAGTGGATGGCAGAGCACGGCGGCGTCGTGGTGAACATTGCCTCGATCGGTGGACTGGCGCCCGAGCCCGGAATTGGCTGGTACAACGCAACTAAAGCGGCGGTGGCTCACCTCACGAAGCAATTCGCCTGGGAGTTGGCGCCACGGGTTCGTGTGAACGCCATTGCACCGGGGCTCGTGCGTACCGAGTTGGCGAGAGGTATCTGGGAGGCGAATGAAACTTCGCTTCGAGACCACATCCCGCTGCATCGCCTCGGCGAAGCGAGTGACATCGCGGCGATGGCTCTCTTCTTGATGAGCGACGGCGCGTCGTGGATCACCGGCCAGACCTTCGTCGTCGACGGAGGCACCACCACGCAACCCTCGGGAGGCGTGGGTTAGGCGAGGTCGGGGAGCTCGCCTCGACGAATCTTGCCGTTGCTCGTGCGAGGGATATCGCGCACGCGCCTGATCACCTTGGGCTTGGCCCACGGACCGATGAGTTCACTCGCCCGATCGTTGATGACGTCGTCGCTCACCTCATCGCCACCAACGACCAGCGCCACGACTCGTTCGCCCCACTCTGGATCGGGAAGACTCGTGACGGCGACATCGTGAATTCCTTCGATACCGGCGAGGACCGATTCGAGGTCCTCGGGCCACACTTTCTCTCCGCCAGTGTTGATGACGTACCCGAGTCGCCCACGTATCGATACTCGACCGTCGTCAACACTGCCGGCGTCGCCCGTTGGGAACCAGTCACGCCGGCCGTCAGGGCCGACGGCCGCCGGGCGCGGTGCGTTTCGATAGGAGCGAAAGAGCGTCGGGCTTCGCACAATGATCTCGCCGTCGACGCTCGCGACCTCGACGCCGGGAAGGGGGACTCCGTCATAGACAACGCCCGAGCCGGTCTCGGTCATGCCCCAGGTGGCGATGACGTTGTCACTGCGTGTGTCGGGTGGTCGAGCGCCGCCGACGAGGACCCTGGAGAATCGACTGAGATCGAACCTCGCGAGCTGGGTTCGTACGACGGCGATATGGGTTGCACCGAGTGATGGCGCTCGATCGAGTTCGTCGGCTGGTCCCCAGACGAGCGTGGCGTCGTCGAAGATGGCGCGTAGTAGTACGGCGAGGCCTCCGATGTGGTTCGCCGGCAGACACGGGTACCACGCGGGCGCGCCATCGCCGCGTAAGGTCGCCTGAGTGAGGACTGCACTGGCCTCGAGGGCGACCCACGTCAACTCGGCAGCTTTGGGCGTGCCACTGGAACCAGACGTCAGCATCACGAGACCGATCTCGTCGTCCACGGTCTGACCAGTCGAAATTTGATGACGGCCGTCGTCGTCGAGGACCACAGTGGCGCCAAGAAGGGAGAGTTCGAGGGCTCGGCGCGAGTGTGAGACCCTCTGGTCCAACACGCAAAACGCCGTGCGCCGACTCACGCAGTCTCTGATGGCCTCTTCAAGTGCGGGACCGAGCGGGAGGTCGATGGCGAGCAGTGAATGCACACGTCGACCTTAGGCGTACGCACTAGGTTGTCCTAAACCGAGCAAAAGGAGCATCGTGGCGTCACTTCGACACGAAGTCCGTATCGCGGCCGCGGCCGACGTGGTGTGGGACATCATCAAGGACCCCACGGAGATCCCCGAGTGGTTCCCCGGAGTCGAGTCGTGCACCGTCGACGGCAGCACCCGGGTTTTAAAGACCAAGAACGGGATGGAGATTCCTGAGAAGATTCTTGCGGTTGACCCGATTCTTCGCCGATTTGCGTACCGGATCACCGCTCCGTTGTATACATTTCATTTAGGAACAATTGACGTGATTGCTCTTGGTGAGAACGACACACTGTGTGTCTATTCGACAACCGCCGAACCTGATGCGCTCGCCCTGATCATCGCCGGGGCAACAGCGGAGGCGCTTGCGGAGATCAAGCACCACGCTGAGGGGTCGAAATAGGGGTGTAAGTAGTGGGGCGCAAGATCTTGTTCATCACAACAGATCAGCAGCGATACGACACGATTGGAGTAAACGGAGGAATCCTCTCTCGCACGCCCGTCCTCGATACGCTCGCGCGTGAAGGCATTCGCTACGAACGTTGTCAACCAACATCGGTGGTGTGTATGCCATCGCGGGCTTCGATGCTCACGGGCCAGTATCCGTCGATGCACGGCGCGTGGATGAACGGCGTTCCCCTGGCCGTGACGGCACCCAGTGTTGCGGAGAATCTTCACGACGCGGGCTACGCCACAGCACTCATCGGCAAGGCGCACTTCGAGCCGTTCATGGATCCGTTCGGTCGCTACGCGGAGAACGCCATGGCCAACCTCGGAGTCGCGACGA
The DNA here is from genome assembly GCA_021781335.1 of Actinomycetes bacterium. Taxonomy (GTDB): domain Bacteria; phylum Actinomycetota; class Acidimicrobiia; order Acidimicrobiales; family RAAP-2; genus RAAP-2. The sequence goes on along the minus strand of JAJXXA010000036.1, from coordinate 55,835 downwards.
TCGAACAGGACTGGTACGACGGGCGACGGGGTGTTCACCGCGGGTTTGACTACATGGAGCTCGCGACGCACGGACCATCGGGTCAGCTTCACTACAGTAAGTGGCTGCGAGATCACCACCCTGAAGCGGTGCAGTACTTCTACCCGGTGCTCGACAAGGAATTCAACGTCAACGCTGCAGGCGGCGGTGAGACCGGTGCGCCGCAGTTGGGTTACAACAAGGTACCGCGAGGGTGGTATCACACCGACTGGGTGGCGGAGCGAACGATCGAGTGGTTGAACCGACAAGGCGTAGACCAGGACTGGTTCTGCTGGATGAGTTTTCCCGACCCCCATCATCCCTGGGATCCGCCCAAGAGCGAAGTGGGACGAGTCGCGTGGCGCGACGTGCCACTGCCCGCGAACTATCCAGAAAAGGCCGACCAGCGCGAGGCGCTGATCGACGTGAAAGCACGCCATTGGCGCGCGTGGTACGACGGCACGCTCGTGTCGAATTTTGAAGCGCCGGCCAAGTGGGTGCCGGCAACCTTGACGGCTGACCAAGTGCGTGAAGTGAATGCCCTGAACGCTGTTGAGGTCGAGTTGATCGACGAGGCCATCGGACGAGTGCTCAAAGCGGTTGACGCGAAGGGTTGGGGCGACGACGTTGACGTGATCTTCACGACCGACCATGGGGAATTCCAGGGAGACTTCGGATTCTTGTTCAAGGGCCCGTATCACGTGGACGCATTGATGCGTCTTCCGCTCATCTGGCGTCCCGCGCGTTCGAGCGCCACCGCGCCCAGCGTCGTCAGCGCGCCGGTGAGTCTCGTCTCGCTCGCCGCGACCTTCCTCGAAGTCGCTGGACAAACGCAGCCGCACTGGGTGGAGGGGGCAGCGCTGCCCGTGAGTGACCTCGACGCCGAGGAGCGGTCGTTCTCGTCGACCATCACCGAATGGGACTCATCGATCTTTGGCGTGGACGTGCACGTGCGTTCAGTACTCACGCGTGAATATTTGTACACCGAGTACGGCCGAGGGACGCTGCACGAAGGGACCGAAGGCGAGCTGTATGACCTGGGTGATGACCCCCTCCAGCGGGTGAATCGATTTGGCGAGGCCCATTACGCGCAGGCGCAAGCGCAGCTGCACGAACAACTCGTCGAGCACGAGCGGCGCCCAGGTGAGCGAGCGGTGCCGGGCCTCCTGATGTCTCCCGTGTGAGTGGGCGATAGCGTGGATGACATGTCTGACACTGTTATTCACGGCTCACCACTAGACCCGGTCGAGGAGTATCGCTCGTGGCCACTTCCGAACTGGGAAGTTCGCGGCGAGTACGGCGACATCATCTACGAGGTGGGCGAGGGGATTGCGCGCATCACGATCAATCGACCCGAGCGACGCAACGCCTTTCGCCCCCAGACACTGTTTGAGTTGTCCGATGCGTTCGAACGGGCGCGCGACGACATCACGGTCGGTGCCATCATCCTCACGGGTGCCGGACCCGACGCATTCTGTTCCGGTGGTGACCAGAAGATCCGTGGCGACGACGGCTACATTGGCGACGACGATGTGGCACGCCACGGTGTTGGACGACTCAATGTATTGGACCTGCAGATACAGATCCGACGCCTACCCAAGCCCGTCATCGCCCAGATAGCGGGGTACGCCATCGGAGGAGGACACATCCTGCATTTGGTGTGTGACTTGTCCATCGCCGCAGACAACGCCCGATTCGGCCAGACCGGACCGCGCGTGGGCTCTTTTGATGGAGGGTACGGGTCATCGCTGCTCGCACGCACGATTGGCCTCAAGCGCGCCAAAGAGGTCTGGTTCCTCTGTCGTCAGTACGACGCGAACCAGGCTCTCGAATGGGGACTCGTCAACACCGTGGTGCCACTTGCGCAACTCGAACGAGAGACGATCGCGTGGTGTCGACAGATCCTCACGCTGTCACCGATCGCACTGCGAATGCTGAAGGCGGGATTCAACGCCGCCGAGGACGGTCTCGCGGGCGTTCAGCAGTTGGCGGGTGACGCGACCATGCTCTTCTACATGTCCGAAGAGGGTCAAGAGGGTCGTAATGCCTTCGTGGAGCATCGTAAGCCTGATTTCTCGAAGTTCCCCAAACGTCCATGAGCGAGGCACCAGGGCCGGTTCGACGGTGGGTGCTCGCCGCTCGACCACGGACCTTGCCCGCCGCGCTCGTACCAGTCGTGGTGGGTGCTTCACTCGTACGTCCCGCGTCAATCAATTGGCTGAACTCGGTGCTCTGCATTGTCGTGGCGCTCGCGTTGCAGATCGGGACCAATTACGCCAATGACTATTCAGACGGCGTGCGCGGAACCGACACGGTGCGCGTAGGTCCGTTTCGCTTGACCGCGTCAGGACTCGTGGCGCCTCGGCTGGTCAAGTACGCGGCCTGGGGTTCGTTCGCACTTGGGGCGGTCGCGGGACTCGCGTTGGCGTCGCGCACGTCGTGGTGGCTCGTCGCACTCGGTGTGACGGCAATTCTTGCGGGTTGGTTCTACACCGGGGGCCCACGGCCGTACGGCTACTACGGGTTTGGCGAACTTTTCGTCATGATCTATTTCGGTTTCGTCGCGACGGTGGGTTCGAGTTATGTCCAACACCGAAGCATCCCGGGTTCGTCATGGTGGTTCGGACTCGCGACGGGTGCTATGGCCTGCGCGTTGCTCGAAGCAAACAACCTCCGTGATGTCCAGGGCGACCAGAATGCGGGCAAGAAGACGCTCGCGGCGCGTCTCGGACGCAAACGAGCGTCATGGCTCTACGCGGTGTGCGTCGTTGCGGTCGCGCTCGCCATGGTTGTCGGAGGCGAGGCGGTGATTGGCTTGGTTGCCCTGGTCTTGTACGTACCAGCCCTGCGGATGGCGTTCTCGCCGCGAAGTGGTCGCGAGCTCTTGCCGCTTCTGCAGGCGTCGGCACGCACACAGCTGGCCTTGGGCGGGTTGTTGACCGCCACCTTCTTCGTTACGCGCTGAGCAAGAAGGACTGCACGGCCAGCGCGGCGGAGACGGGCTGTTCGAGATGTGCCGCGTGGCCGGCGTTCGCGAGTGCGTGGAACGTGCCATTAGGCACCTCCTCGGCAATGGCGTGGGCCTCGATGGTGAACTTCTCGTCACGTTCGCCCGCGAGTGCGAGCGTGGGCACGTTGATCCTCGACAGTTGCCCGCCCAGCCATTCCTGGGTGCCGGCCCCTGAGGAGCGAAGTGAGTTCGAGAGGCCGAGCGCATCGGTGCTCCTCGCCGCACGCTCGAGGTCATCGGCCGGTAGTGAGGCGAACATCGACTGGGCGAGCCACTCGTCGAGAAAGTCGTGAGTGCCGATCTCAAGGATGCGCTGGGCGAGTGCTTCATCGCGTTCGCGACGTAGCTCGCGCTCATTGCGGTCGTGGATGCCGCGGCTCGCGCCGAGGACTATCAGTCGCGAGATGCGATGAGGGTGGCGAAGTGCGATATGCAGCGCCACGCGCGCACCGTAGGAATACCCACCGAGTGCGAAGGGATCTGGAGGGAGGGCCTCGACCAGCAGATCGGCGGTTTCTTCCAAGGTCGCGATGATACGGGCGGCGTCGCCGTGACCTGGGAGGTCGGGTGTAAGGAGTTCGTGGGTACCTGTCAGAATGGTACGGAACTGGTGCGCTGAGGATCGCGTTTGGGTGAAGCCGTGTAACCAGACAAGGGGTGGGCCGCTGCCGTGGCGGTCGTATCGAAGGAGTGGCATTGCAACAGAGCGTACCTAGTCCGGCCGACGTGCAGGCCACCTTCGCGACGACTCTGTTCGATGAGTGGTCACGATGTGGCCTACGCGATGTGGTCGTGTGCCCAGGTTCACGCTCGACCCCGCTCGCCGTCGCGTGTGCCGCTAACGCGGCGCTGCGCGTGCACGTGCGCATCGACGAGCGAAGTGCTGGATTCTTCGCTCTCGGTCGTGCGCTCGTAACCCGACGCCCGGTTGCAGTTGTTGTGACCAGCGGGTCCGCTGCGGCGGAGTTGCACGCTGCGGTAGCCGAAGCGGACCTCTCGGATGTGGCGCTACTGGTCATCACGGCAGACCGACCCCCAGAGCTCCACGGTGTCGGTGCGCCTCAGACAATCGTTCAACGTGATCTCTATGGCACCATGGTCCGTCGATTCGAAGAGCCGGGCGTGGCGCGACTCGACGCGTCGGGTTCCTGGCGACCGCTGGCCGCTCGACTCTGGTCGAGCGCGTCGGGCGAGGTGGGACGAGCGGGCCCCGTGCACCTCAACGCGGCGTTCAGTGAACCGCTGCTCGGCGCCGCACTCGATTTGCCCGTTGCGCGAGTCAACGGAGCACCCTGGCGCTCGTCGAGTGCTCGGCTAGTCGAGGTGACACGCGTAGAGTTCGCTGGTCAACGAGTGCTCGCCGTCGTTGGTCGGGGCGTCGATCGAACAGTCATCGACGAGTGCATCGCGTTGAACTGGGTGGTGCTCGGAGACGCCACGGCGCAGGGAGCGACTCCATACTTTGACGCACTACTTCGAAGTGACCAATTCGCCCAGCGTGCGCGACCCGACCTCGTGATTCGTCTCGGTGGCCTACCCGCGTCCAAAGTGTTGTCGTCACGGCTTCGCGAATGGAATGTTCGAACGGTGGCCTTCCTCGGCGCGGGCGATGTAGCCGACCCCGACGGTCTGATCAGCGAGCAGTTCGTGGGTCTGCCCCAAGGTGACGAACAGCTCGCCGATCAGGAGTACGTACTGATGTGGTCTCACGCGTCGGTGTCGGCCGCTGAGTGTGTTGAACGCACCGCCAAAGAGAGCGACGTGCTCAGCGAGCCGCTGGTGGCCCGTGTCGTTGTCGAAGCGAGTACCGAGCACCACGTTCCATTAGTGATCGGGTCTTCGATGCCGTTTCGAGACGTTGAGTGGTGGGCGCCGACGCGTCAGAGCGCAACCTTCGCCAATCGAGGAACAAACGGGATCGATGGCGTCGTGTCGACTGTCCTGGGCGTCTGCGCGGCTGGAAAGGGTCTCGGTTTCATTGGCGATCTCACCATGTTGCACGACGTCTCAGGCTTGGTCGACGGCCTCGGTGAGGTCGGCGGCACGTGCGTGCTGGTCGTGGCCGACAATCGGGGCGGTGGAATCTTCTCGTTCTTGCCCCAAGCTGCAGCGCTCGCAACTGAGCGTTTCGAGCAACTCTTTGGCACACCTCGTGGCCATGACCTCGTCGCTGTCGCGTCGGCTTTTGGACACACTGCGCACCGGGTCACGACGGTCCTCGAACTTCGCCTCGCCATTGAGCGCGGCCTCTCGCACGCGGGGCTCACGGTGATAGTTGCCACGACGCCCGATCGAGACGAGAACGTTCGCGTGCACGACGCACTGAACCAGTTGGTCATCGACGAATACGAGGGGGCGTCGTGATTGCCGCTCTACCTGTGTCGCTCGTCGCCGCATTTCCGCTCGCGTTTGCGGCGGGGCTGGTGTCATTCGTTTCGCCGTGTGTCTTGCCATTGCTGCCGGGGTATTTGGCCTTTCTCGGCGGTGCGTCGGGCCAGGTCGAGGCGCGCACGGGAAGAGGGAGAGCGGTCGCGGGCTCGTTGGCCTTCATCCTTGGCTTCGCCTTGGTTTTTGTGAGCTTCGGCGCACTCTTCGGTGGACTCGGCAGCACACTACGCACTCACGAGCGGATGCTCGACGTGGTGTTCGGGATACTCACCATCTTGCTCGGAATGTTCTTCGCAGGTTTCTTCCCCTCCGCGTGGCTCTCGCGCGAGAGAAGGATCCACCGGTTGCCGCGAGTGACCGTGTTGGGCGCGGCGATTCTCGGCTTCACCTTCGCACTGGGGTGGACACCATGCATTGGACCCACGCTTGGTTCAATACTTGGACTCGCGGCGTCGTCGTCGGGAGCGACGGCCGCACGCGGATCCATGCTCGCCTTCGTGTACTGCCTGGGACTGGGCGTACCGTTCGTCGTCGCCGCCATCGCAACCGAATGGATGGGGGGAGTCTCGGCGTGGCTTCGCCGTCATAGTCGGGTCATCGGTCTGGTCGGGGGTGTCTTGCTCATCCTGATCGGGATTGCGGAGGTCACCGGTGCGTGGAACTCATTCGTTGTCTGGCTGCAGGTGCACATGCCCTCGTACGCACTGTTGTAGTTGGACACGTCTCGTAGACTGACGCCATGAATCTTCGCGCCGATTGGCAGTTTCGTGGTCTGGTGCACCAGACCACCGACGAGGCCATTCTCGACCGTTTGAGTGGTGGTGGGGTCACTGCCTACATCGGTTTCGATCCCACAGCGCCCTCGCTGCATTTGGGGAGTCTCATGCAGATCTGCATGCTGCGCAGGCTCCAGATCGCCGGAAATCGCCCCATCGCGCTGGCGGGTGGCGGGACTGGCCTCGTGGGGGACCCTAGTTTCAAGGCCGCGGAGCGACCGCTGCTGACGCCTGAGAAGCTGGCGGAGAACATCGAGGGTATCGGCGCGCAGCTGTCGAAGTACCTCGATTTCACCCCCGACGCGGGGGCGTCGCGAGCCTTGTTGTTGAACAACGCCGATTGGTTGACGACCATCTCGTTGACGGACTTCTTGCGCGACGTCGGAAAGCATTTCACGGTGAACCAGATGATCGCGAAGGAGTCGGTGAAGAGCCGCCTCGATCGTGAAGACGTTGGCCTTTCGTTCACTGAGTTCTCCTACATGCTCATGCAGGCCTATGACTTCTTGCGCCTCGCCCAGGATTACGACTGTTCTTTGCAACTGGGCGGATCAGACCAATGGGGGAACATCACCATGGGTACCGAGTTGGTGCGCCGGGTGACCGGACGGGTCGTACACGGCGTCACGTCTCCCTTGTTATTGCGAGCGGATGGCCAGAAATTCGGCAAGTCCGAAGGAGGCAACGATCGCGTGTGGCTCGATCCCGCGTTGACCTCCCCGTTCGCCCTTCATCAATTCCTGCTCAACACCGAAGACGCCACGGTTTCGGCGTCACTTCGCTATTTCACCTTCCTCGATCACGACGTCATTCGAGATCTCGATGAAGCAACGTTGTCCAAACCTCAAGAACGACGGGCACAGCGCGCCCTCGCCAACGCCGTGGTCGCCTTCGTACACGGCGAGTCGGCGGCCCAGCACGCGCAGCGCGCTGGCGAGGCGCTGTTCAACGAATCGATTGCAGAGCTCGACGAGGCAACACTCCTACAGGTCGTTGCCGACGCACCCTCATCGAGCTGGTCGCGTGCAGAGCTGGCGAGCGGCGTTGACCCCGCTGATCTCTTGGTGCGATGTGGACTTGCGAAGTCGAAGGGTGAAGGTCGACGATTCCTCGACCAGGGCGGTGTCTACGTGAACAATGTGCGCCTCGAAGCCGGCGAGTTAATCGATCTCTCGCGGACCCTGCACGACCGGTATCTGGTGGTCCGGCGAGGTCGACGAGAATTGCACCTCGTGGTGGTGGCGTGATTCGACGAGTCGGTCTCGTGGTCGTTGCCGGACTTCTGCTGAGCGCGTGTGGGACGGTGAGTGCGGTATCAGCCATGCGTACGTGGGTCGATCAGAGCAATTTTCATTCCTCCATGAAGACGCTCACGACCGACGTGCGTCATTCGGCGTCAGCCCTTCGCGATGTCACGACCTCGAGCGCTTCACTTCATACTGTGTGCGCAGTGTTGTTGGTCGACACCGAATCGGCGAACGCGTCGCTTCCGACGCCCGACAACCAGTCGACTGCTCTTCTGTCGAGGGCCTATACGAGCATCGGTGCGGGAGCCAACCAGTGTTACAAGGCAGGTGCGGACCCGCTCGCGCGCGCCGCGGCGATTGCGTCGCTCGCGAAGGGTCTCAGCGTGCTCGCCGAGGCGACCGTGCGAGTGGACGTCGTGTCACTCTCGCATTAGTTTTCGCCGCCACTCTGGGGGCGAAGATCGATTTCGAGGCGCAAGATGCCGTCTTCGAGCGTGGCGACGGCGTCGCCCAGCATGGCGTAGTCCTGGAAGTCCAATCGTGCCGCTTCAAGGAACAGTTGGCGTTCTGGACCCTCGACGGGGGGCACGCCACGGCGCTTGACCGCCTCGGCCCTCTCACGAAAGCGCAGCACCATCTCGTTGGGATCAAAGGGTTCGTTCACGGCTGAATGTTAGAGGGGCCCGAGGCAAGGCTCAAGTTGGTATCATGGCTACTCGGTTCAGTTCTACTGAATCGCGGTCGCCGCCAGTTATGGCCCGCGACCAGTGAGGAGTTGACGTGAAAAAGGGTCGCCATCGTCGGTTTGTTGAAGCCCGCGAACTCAAGCGCAATACCGGACCTCGTGCGACAACGTGCGACGAGTGCGGTGCTGCGCCCGAGGACGTGCACGCGGAGTGGTGCCTCGCTGAAGAGGACCGCTACGAAGAAATTCTGGGCTCACTGCCTCGAAGCACCTTCAACGAAGAGGATCCTCTCGCCGCAGAGGGCTAGGACCTTCTGCGCAGTACCGGATGCGGGAGCAGTGTCGCTTTGGGCTGTGACGCCCGGGCGTTCATGTACGCGAGCAGTTGTCCATAGACCTGTTCGCCGACCATTGCGGTGAGTTCATCGCCCATTGAGTCGACGACGCGTGTCGCGCCCACGAACGCCGCGGCATCCTCGGTGCACCACCAGTGGAACTCTTCGCCGCCAGCGCCCCAGTCATCTCTGTTCCATTGCGCAATCCTCGTGATGACGCGGCCACTGTCTTGGACCTCGTCTTCACGGCGCAGGGGGAGCTGCCAGCACACTTCTGGTTTCAGGGGTATGTAGCTCTCGTCATTGTCCATAGCCAAGACGTGCAGCGCGCACCCCGGTCCCCGGTGAAAGTCCGGTCGATTGAGGAAGATGCACGCATCTTGCACCAATTTGGTGACGATATCGCCGTTCTTCTTCACCCTGGTGGTGCCCGCCTTGCCCTTTTGTTTGAACTGCCACTGGTCGTCGGTGAGGCGCTTGGCGGCCTTCTCGACGCGGCGACGATCCTTCTCGTCGGTGAAGTGCGCACCGTAACTGCAGCAGCCCTGGACGAGCTCGGGGGTCGCTTCGGTGAGCACGCCTTGGCAGCCATTGCCAAAGATGCAGGTCCAGTTACTTTCGAGGAACGTCACGTCGAACATCCACGTTCGTTGCACCTCAGAGTCATCAAAGCTCACCCACTCATGGGCATCATCAGGTATTCGAGTCACAGGCAAAACTTAGTTCGCGTCAGACAACCGTGGTGTCACCTCTAGACTTGGGTCATGACAACCGTCGAGACATTTGACATCATCTCGCTCACCGATGAAGCGCGCAATGTCGTCATTGACGCCCTCGCCAACGAAGAGAACGCTGCGGGTTTGGGTCTGTGGGTTGAAGTGACCGGCACCCAAGGTGCGGGCTACACCTACGACCTGTATTTTTCGGATCTCTCCGATGCACCGAGTGATGCGGCGATCGGCAAGGACGGTGAGGTGACCATTGTCATCCCCGCGCGAAGCGTGAGCCGATTGAAGGGAAGTCGACTCGAGTTCGCTTCAGACGGCGGAGGTGGGCTGGTGCTCGTGAACCCGAACGCTCCGAGTCCCGAAGAACTCAATCCCGGCGTGCCGGCCGACATCTTGGCCCTGGGGATCGAAGGGGCACTCGCCACTCGCGCGGTGAGCGTGCTCGACGAGAAGATCAATCCATCGATCGCGTCTCACGGAGGTCGAGCGGACCTGGTGGCGCTGGATGAATCGAACAAGGTTGCGTACGTGAAGATGTCGGGCGGCTGTCAGGGGTGCGCGATGAGTCGAATGACCCTCTCGCAGGGCATCGAGGCCACGTTGCGTGACGAGATCCCCGAACTGTCGGGCGTTATCGATGTGACCGACCACGCATCGGGCGTTAATCCTTTTTACGCAAACGAATAGCGGGGTCGCGCGCATCTAGAATCACTGGATGCTGCGTTTCTTGACCGCTGGTGAGAGCCACGGACCATCACTTACCGTCATCGTCGAAGGGCTCCCCGCGGGCCTGGCGGTTTCCGAAGACCAGATCGTCGATGAGCTTGCGCGTCGGCGACTGGGTTATGGCCGAGGTCCGCGGATGCGCTTCGAGCGTGATGTTCTGAGGCTCACTGGTGGCATACGCCACGGTCGTACCCTGGGCTCACCGGTGGCCATCGAGATCTTGAACTCCGAGTGGGCCAAATGGGAACAGGAGATGTCGCCGGCACCGGGAACGCCGACGACGAAGTTGACCAAGCCCCGACCGGGACACGCGGACCTCGCGGGCATGCAGAAGTACGCATTCGACGACGCTCGTGACGTCCTCGAACGTGCGAGCGCCAGGGAGACGGCGGCGCGCGTCGCCGCCGGGGCGCTCGCCAAAGCGCTGCTGAGCGCCATTGGCGTCCACGTTGTCAGTCACGTCGTGCAGATCGGGCCCGTGACGTCCCCGCGTGATCGTCGGCCCTTGCCCGAGGACCTCGCGAGCGTCGACGAGAGTGAAGTGCGATGCTTCGATCAAGCAGCGACCCAGGCAATGATCGCCGAGATCAAGGCCTGCGCCAAAGAGGGCGATTCGCTCGGGGGCGTCATCGAGGTGATTGCGTATGGCGTACCAGTGGGTCTTGGTAGCTACGTGCACTGGGATCGCAAGCTCGACGGTCTGCTCGCGGGGGCGCTGATGAGCATTCAAGCGGTCAAGGGCGTCGAGATCGGCGACGGCATGGTGCAGGCGTCACAGCGCGGAAGCGTGGCTCACGACGCTATTGCTGTTGATGAGTCGTTCGTCACCGGGGGCGGCTACATCCGCCGCACCGATCACGCGGGAGGACTCGAGGGCGGCATGACCTCTGGATCACCGGTCATCGCGCGCGTCGCGATGAAGCCACTCGCCACGCTTAACCGGCCAGTTCTTGAGACCGTGGACGTCGCGACAGGAGAATCGACCGTCTCGTTCAAGGAGCGAACTGATGTGACCGCGGTGCCGGCCCTTGGCGTCGTCGCTGAAGCCATGATGTCACTCGTGCTCGCCAATGAGGCTCTTCGAAAATTCGGTGGTGATTCGCTCGAAGAGTTCACGCGTAATCATTCGAGTTACCTGGAGCATCTTGGCTCTACGTCGTCGTCGGCTCGTCCCGATTAGACGTGGCACGGCTCGTTCTCGTGGGATTGCCCGCCACTGGAAAGACGGCGGTCGCGAGGGCGCTCGCCCAAGCGTGGCACTGCGACTACGTTGATACCGATGCGCTTCTCGAGGAGCGCGTGGGATCATCCGCAGCGCAGTATTTGCGCCACCATGGTGAGGTAGCGTTTCGCGATCAGGAACTCGAAGCACTTCGCGAGGCACTCGGCCAGGACGCCGTTGTCTCGACCGGGGGTGGCATCGTCACCACGCCACGAGCGCGCACGCTGTTGGCGGGTGAACGAACGTATTGGCTCGATTGTGAGTTGGACGTGCTCATGGAACGCCTGGGGGACGACGACCGACCCTTATTGGCTGAGAATCCTCGTGAAGCACTCGAACGGCTTCGCGAGCAGCGAAGCGCATGGTACGGCGAAGTCTCACGCGCGCGCATCGACGCATCGGGCACGCTCGATCAGGTGACCCAGCGCGTTCTTGACGCGGCCGAGGAGGATGTGACGTGAACGTAGAGATCGCTCTGAGGGACCGCACGTATGAAGTTGCACTCGGTGAGGGCGTACGTCACGAGGTGTTCGACTTCATTCGCGAGTCGTGCCCCCGCGCCAAAGCTGTGGTCGTCGTCACGTCGGCGTCGTTGCGCGCCCAACCATGGTTTGACTTCGTTCACGAGGCGCGAGTGCCTGTCATCGAGGTGCCAGAGGGGGAGTCGGCAAAGAATTTCTCCGCGCTCGAGGCACTCTGCGAAGAATTGGCGCAGCACACGCTCTCGCGCGACGACGTTGTGGTCAGCGTGGGTGGAGGCGCGATCACCGACATGGTGGGTTTCGCCGCTGCGGTGTACTTGCGAGGTATTGAAGTCGTGCACGTGGCGACCTCACTCGTTGGCCAGGTCGACGCAGCCATCGGGGGCAAGACTGCCATAGACCTGGCGGCTGGAAAGAATCTGGTCGGCGCATTCCACCAGCCGTTGCGCGTGTTCTGTGATTTCGAAACCCTGGCGAGCCTGCCAGAACGTGAGCGGCTGAGTGGCATGGGAGAGATCGCCAAATGCTGGTTGCTCGAAGGGCGCGACGTACGCAGCCTTAAGGCGACGTCACTCGCTCAACTCATTGAAATGAGCGTGGCGTTAAAGGCGACCATTGTGGGCGAGGACGAGTTTGAAAGTGGTCGTCGAGCGTTGTTGAACTACGGCCATACCTTGGCTCACGCCATTGAGGCGCTCGCCCTGGCCCGAGATGCCGATGAACTTCGTCACGGGGAAGCCGTGGCGATCGGCCTCGGGTACGCCGCGCGTCTCGCGCACGCGCTCGGCCGGGTCGACGCCGGGGTCGTGGTGGGTCACGACGAAGTCCTCGACATGCTCGGTCTTCACCGTAATGTGCCGAGAGACCTTGACACCATGGACATAGTGCGGGCAATGGGTCATGATAAGAAGGCTCATCATGACCTCACGTTCGTGCTGGCGGGTGCGCATGGTTTTGAAGTGGTAGCGGGCGTCGACCCCGAGACGGTCGCGAGGGTCCTAGAGAGTTTTCGAGGTGAAGCGTGACGAAGGAAATCTTGTTGCTGTCGGGACCAAACCTCGATCAACTCGGCACGCGAAGCCCACAAATCTACGGCACATTGACCTTGGCCGAGCACGTCGAACGTTTTACGCGTGCCGCCAGTGATCTGGGGTTTGACGTGCGCCACCTTCAGTCGAACTTCGAAGGTGACCTCATTGAAGCGGTCCACGACGCGCGAGGGCGATCTGCGGCCATTGTCATCAACGCCGGAGCCCTCACGCACACATCGTGGGGTATCGCCGACGCGTTGGCGATGTTCGAAGGCGTCAAGATCGAAGTCCACCTCTCCAATCCAGCTGCGCGCGAGCCATTTCGACACGTCAGCACGCTGGCGGGCGTCGTAAACGGGTCAATCGCTGGATTCGGTGCGACGAGCTACTCACTAGCCCTGGACGCGATTCGACACCTGCTTGACCCCAGGGAGAAGTGATTCTTCGGATGTTGCCTAGAATGGGCAACGCTACTTTCGCGAAAGGTTCCTAGGCTCATGGCCGCCATCTCAACATCCGACATCAAGAACGGCATCACTCTCAAGATTGATGAGGGACTGTTCACTGTGATCGAGTTCCAGCACGTGAAGCCAGGAAAAGGAGGGGCATTCGTGCGCACCAAGCTGCGCAATGCTCGTTCAGGCGCTGTGATCGAGCGGACGTATCGTTCCGATGAGCGCCTCGAGCAGGCCATCATTGACAAGCGCGACACCCAGTACCTGTACCGCGACGGCGATGACTACATCTTCATGGACCAGACCACGTACGATCAGGTGCCCGTTTCATCGAAGAACTTGGGTGAAGCGGCGAACTTCCTCAAAGAGACCGGTAAGGCCATGCTCATCACACACAATGACGAAATCATCGGCATCGAACTCCCCGCATCGGTCGAGCTGACCATCACTGAAACCGAGCCCGGCATTCAAGGTGACCGTGTGTCAGGTGCCCGCAAGCCGGCCACGCTGGAGACCGGCTTTGTCGTGCAGGTACCGTTATTCGTCGGACCGGGTGAGACAATCAAAGTCGACACGCGCACCGGTGAATATATGACCCGAGCCTAGGGTGGGCGAGCTAGGCACTCAGCGTCACCAGGCTCGCGAGCGAGCGCTCGAGATCCTGTACGAAGCAACGATCAAGGAACGCCCGGTGGCCCAGATCATTCAGAATCTGGCGCTCGCACCCGACCCGTATACGGTGGCGATAGTGCTTGCATGCGAAAAGCACCGACCCCATGCCGAAGAGGTGATCGTGCGGCACTTGGAGGACTGGACCCTCGAACGGCTTGCGCTCATTGACCGCTTGATCCTCACCATGGCCATCGGCGAATTGTTGCTCGACGACCCACCACCGACTGCTGTGGTGTTAGATGAGGCAGTTGAGCTGGCGAAAGTGTATTCGACCGACGGTTCGGCGTCTTTCGTGAACGGCGTGTTGGCTGCCTGTGTGGACGACCTAAAGTAAGTCGTCGTGTTAGTTGAAGGGGGTCCACCATTCCTGGCATGAGCCCACGGCCGCTAAATCTGGCCAATATCATTGCGATCTTCCACCACGAACTTTTCGTAACGAGTGTCTTGTGGGTGGGCGGAATCGCCATCGTGCTGCTCGTGGTCCTCATGTCCACGCGAAGAATTTTCTCATTCAACCTTGCGCCGGATGATGACCTTGAACCCCGTTCACGCACGTTCCTGCGTTGGTCATTCGGTGCGCTATGGCTCATTGATGGGATCTTGCAGTTCCAACCTTCGATGCCGCTCGGTCTCGCCAACAACGTTGTCGCCCCGGCGTCTGTGGGGACGCCATCGTGGCTGCATTCATTGATGCTGCACGGAATCTCGGTGTGGAACAGCCATCCGATCACGCTCGCGGTTGGGGTGGCGTGGTTTCAGGTCGGACTCGGACTTGTGATCTTGGTCGCCCGAGGGCGCACCAGTCGAGTGGCGGGCATCATTTCGGCGGCGTGGGCGGCGCTTATCTGGCTCATCGGTAACGGCGCGGGTGGTGTCTTTATCTCAGGTGCGTCCCTGCTTTTCGGTTGGCCGGGTGCGTCGTTGTTCTACGTCATTGCAGGTGTGGCACTTTCGCTTGATCGAGCTCGCTTCCTCACCCTCTTCTCGAAGGTGACCTCGCGGGCGATAAGCGTCCTCTTGGTCATCGCAGCACTCATTCAGTCGTTGCCCTCGACCCAGTTTTGGCACGGCGGCCCATCGAACGCGCTCGCCGAAATGACACGATCCATGACGAGCGTTGCCCAGCCTCACCTGTTGGCGACGATTGTGCGCGGCGGTGGCTCGATTGGAGCCGTGATGGGCGGCGGATTCAATATCGTGATCATCTTGTGGTTGCTGGTGAGTGCGGTGGGGTTGTGGATGGCGCGCGAGCGTGCATGGACATGGCCATCGTGGACGCTCATCGTAGGCGCCATCTACTTTTGGGTGGTCGCCGAGGACACTGCCCTCTTTGGCGGTGTTGCAACCGATGTCAACTCTCTCGTTCCTTTGGCTTTGCTCACGTGGTGCGCGGCGCCGCGCGACGAGAGCGCGCCATTGAAGCGCCTCTTACCACGAGAGATGACCAGTGCTACAAGCGCCGTCGTCGCGACGTTCGCGTCATCGATGCTTCTGTTTGCGGCGGTGTCGATGGGTCTGGCCACGTCGGCGAGCGCAGAGAACACCCTCTTTCTCGCTCAGAATGGTCCGGCATCGGCTGCCGACCTGCCGGCGAAGCCTTTTACTCTCATCGACCAACACGAGCGCACGTTCACCTTGGGTGAGCATCGCGGGCGGGTGACGCTCTTGACGTTTCTCGATCCGCATTGTTGGACGGACTGCCCACTACTCGCGAATCAATTGGCGCAACTCCGTTCACAACTCGCCTGGAACGCAAAGTTGGACATCGTGGCGGTTGCCGCCGACCCCTACCACGAATCCGTGGCTGACGTGCGGCTCTTCATGCAGCGTCACGGCCTTGACAACGTGCGCAATTTCTATTTCGTGACGGGACCACTCACGAAGGTGAGTGCGGTGTGGCGGAATTTTGGGGTGTCGGTGAGTATGAAGCGCACCGCGAAGATGAGTATCCATTCGGACCTGATGTTCGTCATCACTCCCGCGCATCGGATTCATTGGATCGTGCCCGACGATCCAATCGCGTCAGCGTCGGGCACCTCATCTGCAGTGAGCGAGTTGAAGGCACTCCTCGCACTGCAAGGGGTCCACTAGCGCTGGCAACGCGAAACGACGAGCGTAAGTTAAGGAGACTTTCAGGTTTCAGGAGGAGCGGTCGGCGGCGTCTTGTCGTGGACTCGACGCAGGTATTCGTTGAAGTCATCGAGCGCTCGATCGTCGCCGTGATCAGGAGCCGCGACATCCGTGGCATCTCCCAAACGCTCTTGTTTTAAAAGCTTTTGCCACATGTAGATGGCGTAACCCGAGAAGATCGGCCACTCGAAAACGTACGCCCACGAGAGTGAATTACCGTGCAACGCTCGACTGAGTTCAATCGCAAAAGCACTCACGCAGATCAGTTGGGCGAGCGCGAGACCAAGGTGGATTCCAAGAATTCTCTTAGTTCCCTGTGTCACAAACCTTAACTTTAGTGAACCGTTCCGTTACATTCATACCTGAGTTCATTAAGGGACAGTGAATCGCAAGGAGTGGTGTATGTCAATGAGAGGGAGACTGGCAACGGTTCTCGGGCTCTTCTTGGTTGCGGTTGGCCTGATCGTCTGGAGCGTCGCGGCGTTTCTGACACCAGGCACACCTGGAGGTGTTATGGACTTCACCAAGACACACGCGCCGGGACAAGCTGTAAACATCACGGCCCAGACCGTCGGTTCGATTGGCTTCGGTGCCCACCCAACGTGGGTGTCGTACCTGGTGAAGGACCCGACAACGGGCAAGTGGGTACAAGACACGACGTGGAAGCTTCCAGCGAACACCACGATCAACAT
This sequence comes from Actinomycetes bacterium, assembly GCA_021781335.1. Classification (GTDB taxonomy): domain Bacteria; phylum Actinomycetota; class Acidimicrobiia; order Acidimicrobiales; family RAAP-2; genus RAAP-2. Next base: position 39,238 of record JAJXXA010000036.1, on the reverse strand, counting down.
GACCATCTACAACTACGACAGTGGTAGCCCGCTTCGTAACCAGCAGTTCGGGCAGGTACTAGGCACGACCAACGGTAAGGCGACACTCGACGGGACCAGTTTCTCGTACTACAACTCGAATACCGGTGACGGTGTCGGTCACACATTTGCCGTGCCATCGATGGGGCTCTACGTACCTCTGGCTGGCAACAGTGCGAACGCCACGCTCTGTGGAGTCGCGCCATGCCACTTCAATTCACCTCACCGCACGATCAAGTTCAGTTTCCGCACCGGTGCGGCGGGTAGCTACCCATGGCAGTGCTTTGTGCCGTGCGGACTGGGCTACCTCTACGGCAACGGTGGTCCAATGTCGACCCAGAACTACATGGGTGGATTCCTAGAGGTGGTTCGCTAATTATGTCCACGGAGAATTCAATGAAAAAAGAGACACATCACCTTCGCAGGATGGCCACAATCTGGGTCATCTTGTCGGTGGCGGCTGACCTGTTGTTCATGTTCTGGGTGGCACCCCACGTGCCGCCAGGGACGATGACCGACACGGCGCGGGCCAACCAGTTCGACTTCAACGTGCTGTTCTTGATGGCGTTCCCGGTCCTCATCGGTGTGTGGGTCTACATGGGCTACGCAATCGTCAACTGGAGCGCCAAGCGAGCGGGCGTACCCGAGCCAGTCGGTGGCCCCGCGGCTCGCGGAAATCTCAAGGCCCAAGTGTCGTGGATTGTCGTCACCTCAATTGTGGTGCTCTTCCTCGCCGGCTTCGGTACGGTCGCACTCATTAACGGCAACGGTTCAGGTGGTGGCGAAGGCCCTAACCCAGTCTGGATGCCCGCCGGCTCCGCCAAAGCCGAGACCGCAGCGCTTACGTCTTCTGCGTCGTGGACACCGGGCAGTAATCAGGTGCTCGTCGTCCAGGTAATCGGACAACAATGGAAGTTCACTTATCGCTACCCGCAGTTCGGCGGATTCGAGTCACCGCAGTTGATCCTTCCAAACAACACCGAGATTGCGTTCAACGTCACGTCGCTTGATGTCATCCACAGCTTCTGGGCGTATCAGCTGAGCGTGAAGGCCGACGCCAACCCTCAGCAGAACAACGTCGCCTACACAAAGACTGCGCAACTCGGAAACTTCACCGTGCGATGCAGCGAACTGTGTGGTATCTGGCACGGTTCGATGTACAACTACGGCAAGGTCGTCTCGCAGAGCAACTTCCAGAACTGGGCGACCACGACCGAAGCAGCGAACGCCGCGAACACGAAGAACCTGCCGCCATTCGCGTGGACCTACGTACCTGACGCTAACGGAGCTGCCGGTGGTTACTACATCGACGGCAACGTGACCCCTTACAGCCAGGTAGAGACCTACGGCGCAAAGCAGCCAGCATCATGATGAGCAAACTCGCAGGAAGCAATCAGACAATGACGATGAAAGAAACGGAGATCGGGCGATGACTATTAGCGCCGAACGACCGACAGAAGTTGCGGCCAGTAGCGTGACTCCTCCCGTGCAATCGGGCAGAGTCGGCTGGACGCAACGACCAGGCTGGATGAGCCAGCACTTGGGAACAGCGATTGTCCTGGGCATCGTTGGATACCTCTTTGGACACTGGCTGGGTCACGAAATTACTGGTGACTACGCCTACATCCAAAACTCAGGACAGAACTCATCGGCCAACTTCTTCGCGCTGCTCTTTGGCGTCGTGGGCTGGCTATTGGGTATTGGGGCATTGAACTATCCCGTGGCGAAACTGTTCGGCCGCGAGCCGAACCAGGAGCCTACGGTCGAAGGTTGGTCGAAGTACTTCCGCTACACGTTGGACCACAAGGTTGTTGGTCTGCAGTACGTGGTCGGGGTGCTCTTGTTCATGTTCACCGGTGGTCTTCTCGCAATGGCGATCCGTGCCGAACTCTTGAATCCAACTACACACCTCTTCGGTCCCGGTACGTACATTGAGATCGTCAGTGAGCACGGCACGATCATGATGATGATGGCAACGTCGATCATCGTCGGTCCATTGGGTAACTACTTCGTACCGCTCATGATCGGCTCGCGAAAGATGGCATTCCCGCGCATCGAGGCATTCAGTTTCTGGATTTTCGTGGCGGGATATGCAGTTATCTTCTCCGCGCTTCCGTATGGTGGTTTCCCGACCGGCTGGACGGGATACGCACCGTTGCAGACCCAGGCGGGCCCCGGGATGATTTCGTACCTCTTCGGTTTCGCGGTGATCGGTATGGGCATGATGGCCGCAGGTTTCAACATCGCGGTGACGATCATCAATAACCGAGCGCCCGGCATGACCTGGAGCCGTGTGCCGATCTTCGTGTGGTCGATCCTGGCCACCGCAGCGCTGTTGACGCTCGCGACACCCACGTTGTTCGCCGCAGGACTGTTCGGCATCTTGGACAAAACTGCCCAGACCGCCTTCTACGTCTCTGAGCACGGTGGTAGTTCGTACCTGTGGGAGAACTTGTTCTGGTTCTTCGGACACCCCGAGGTCTACATCATGGCGTTGCCGGGCTTTGGAATCGTGGCTGAAATACTTCCGGTGTTCACCCGTAAGCCACTCTTCGCCTACAAGGTCGCGGCATCAGGAATGATTGGTGTGGCGCTGCTGTCGTTCTTCGTGTGGCAGCACCACCTCTTCCAGAGCGGTATCAACCCTGACATGCGCCCATTGTTCATGCTCACGACCGAGCTCATCTCGATCCCCACTGGTTTCATCTTCTTGGTTGGGATGGGGACGCTGTATCGTGCGAAGATTCGATTCGAAATACCGATGCTCTTCGCCATGGCGCTCTTCTTCAACTTCTTGATAGGCGGTGTGACGGGCGTGTTCTTGTCGGACGTCCCGGTGAACGTGACGGTGCACGGTGGATTCTTCGTCCTGTCGCACTTCCACTACACCATCATGGGTGGACTCTTGTTCGCGTTCATGGCGGGCCTCTACTACTGGTTGCCCAAGATGACCGGTCGCATGATGAATAAGAAGTTGGGCCTATGGCACTTCTGGACGATGTTCATCTTCTTCAACCTGACGTTCTTCCCGATGTTCATCATTGGGTTGCTCGGCCAGCCGCGACGTGTGTTCACCTACGCGAAGAACCTTCAGGGACTGAACGACTTCTCGTCGATCAGCGCGTTCTTGCTCGGTCTTTCGTTCCTGCTCTTCTTTGCGAACTTGATGTACTCGATGTACATCAAGCCAGTGAAGGCGCCGGCGAACCCTTGGGACTCTTTGGGTCTGGAATGGCAGACGGCCAGTCCGATTCCCGAGTACAACTTCGAGCGAATTCCGGTCGTCATGACTGACCCGTATCACTACAGCGAAGTAGGTGCTCCACCGGTTGCAGATATGGGTACCGGTGCGCCACCCGTCGTTTCAACAACATCCGGCAGTAGCCCGGCCTAGTAGTAAGTGGAGAATTTACTATGACTGATATGTACAACAAGTCCAAGGGCTACCACGAAACGCCCGAGGAGATTGAGTACGAGTTGCGCGCCAAGGTTGGCTCAGTGTGGTCGGGTGGCCGGTTGTTCATCGGCATGTACACCTTCCTGCTCGCCTCTCTGGCCTTCGCGTACTTCTACCTACGTACGGCGAACAACGGTCTCCTGTGGCGCCCCCACAATGTGACCGCGCCTACCGCCTTTGGTTGGTCGATCTTCGCGCTCGAGGCGTTGACGGCGGTGCTGGCTATCTATGGTCAGTGGCGTCTTCGAAAGGGAGTGGTGCTCGACTGGCAGGTGGCGGTGTGGACCGGGGTTCTGACCTCGCTGGTGGCGCTCTTCCTTCAGATCTGGGAGACCACGACGTTGCCCTTCTTCCCAGGTTCGAGTGGTTACGCGTCGACGTTCATTGGCTGGATCGTGATCAACATCGCATCCCTGGTGGTGGGCGCGTACTGGCTGGAAACGACGGTTGCTCGTTCCATGCGCATGCGAAAGGAGTTGGGCGGTGACAGCCCCGAGCTTTCGTCTGCCGCTACGGCCCGGTTGTTTCGTGCCAATGTCGCCTCGATGACGTACTTCTGGGGTTTCACGGCGCTGAGTGGCGCTCTGTTCCTGGCGCTGTTCTACATCTTGTAGCTGTGTGGCGCTAGGGCGCTTGAAGTTGCGGGTATTTGTACTTTAGGGTTGAGGATGGAGGTGATGATGCAAGCAGTCGATATTTACATTGGTTCGCAGGTGCTGACGATGGTCCTCCTGCTGGGCGTTCTATTCGGTGTTCTGTTGTGGGGCTTTTTCCAGCGTCACCCTTCAGAGTGACGTCGCGCTCGCCTCAGGGTCGGGTGGACGCTGTGCGTCGACTTCGAAGTGCCTTGGGTGCGCTGGGCGTGGTCTTTTGGATCATCCTCGTTGTTCCACCATTTTCTGGGTGGGCGCACCGATACGAGTTCATGCAGGCGGTGCAGTTCTCCTTTTTCGGCATCATCATTCCGGCATTGTTTGTGGCAAGCGCTCCCTGGCGTGTCTTGAGAGTTGCGTCAGGCGACGAGTTCGAGTTGGACCCTGACGGGAAGATAGTCTCGCCAGTGGAATTGCGTCTCGTGGACCGGCTGGCGCTTTCAAGGCGCCACGTGACCAGCCACGTCGGGGCGATCAGTCTTCTGGTTGTGTTTCTGGCCGTGGCGATCTTCTGGCGCGTCGCTCCGATCGTCGACTTCACCAATCGACACGGCTGGATGGTGGCGCCAGAATCATTGAGCCTCGTGATCGCCGGAAGTCTGTTCTGGCTTGACCTTATTGAGTCGCCTCCGATGAGCCCGAGCATTACGCGACCATTTCGCATTGCGATGAGTGCAATCGCGATGTGGTCGGTGTGGATCGTCGCGTACTTGAACGCCATGTCGCATGACTCCTGGTACCGATCGTTTCATCACGTGCTGGGACATGGTGTCTCGTTGTCAGCGGATCAACAATTGACGGCCGGTTTCATGTGGGCGCTTTCGGCGTTCGCATTTCTCCCGGTTGTCTTTTGGAACCTGATTCATTGGTTACAGACCGAAGAGGATCCGAGCGACGAATTGGTGCGGATGCTGCGCCAAGAGCGCGCCCTAGGTTCGACGGGCGGCACTACGCCAGTGTGAGACGACGTTGCACTCACCTGGTCGTGGCCAGGTGAGTGGTGGGGTTGCTCAGGTTCCCGACAGTTGTGTCAGCACAGGCAGTATTGGCTGCTTCAACTTCATCCCGAGGGTGTGCTCGGCTCGTGCGACGTAGTCGAGTGCCAGGGTGCGGTCCTTGGCCAACAACGCTTCCTTCTTGGCGAGGTTGTGGAGTTTGTTGGCGTCTGTGGGGTGACTGAACAGGTACTGGATGTCTTCGATTGCAGCCAGGGCGTCTGAAGTGGTCCACAACACTACGACGCTCAGCATGTGATCGATGTCCTTGCCGGCCTTGGTATCGAGGACTTGAATGTTGTTGGTCAAGTCGTAGATCGATCCACTCGTGAACGAGCAGGCGGTCTGGTCGCCGACGAGCAGGCTCGGGACTTGGGCAAGGTTGGATGCGGAGAGACGTCCACTGACCTTCTGCTCATAGAAGCTGAAGGCCTCCTTGATCGCAAAGACGCAGGGACCGATATCGGTGTTGATCTGTTTCATCGACGCGTTCTGCGCTGTTGCATCTTCGGCCTTCGTGATGGGGTGGGGGAGGTCACTGATCACCGACACCGCGAGGACGACTATTACAGCAATCGTGATCAGGAACCATGGCCTGCGATAGAGCACTGCCTTTTGAGAAGAGAGTGACGACGCCGGCATGGAACCGGGGTCGTACGAGGGGGAGTCAAGCGGCGTAGTACCTTCAATCATTTGACAAGACTACTGGCCGTGTTTGAAATTCCCTGCGCGAAATGAGCTATGTCGACGGGGCGTAGTGAGAAGACGCCCTGGGTGTTCTCGTTGGCGAAGGGCGTGGCGAGTGCCGCCAGTTGTCCTTTGGTCCCGATGAAATACATCACGTCGTTGTGGGTCACTTGATTCGCGGTAGTTCCGACTCGCACGCTGACACCGTAGTTGGACCACACTCTGTTAAGGCGTGCCAATGTTGACGTCAGGAAGTAGACGTGAGGAAGGGCCGCCAAGCCGGGGCGTACGAGTGCTGGCGGTCGAGTCCTCACTGCGAGGTTTTTAGGGTCACTGTTGACGATCGCGAAGTCGACCTTTGAAGCATTTACCCCGAGCCTTTGTTGGGCGAGTCTGATCTCTGCGCCCAACACGGGGCAAATGTCATTGCACGTCGAGTTCTCGAACGTCAGCACCACTACGTCTCCTCGGGCGTCTCGCAACCCCCACGGCTTGTCGTACTGGTTTGTGAGAGTGAACGAAGGTGCACTGGCGTGCGCGATGTACTTGAGACCCATCAGTGCGGGAAGCGACGCCGAGATCTCGGGTCCCGATGGACTTTTCGGTGTTGCCGGGAGTTTGAAGACGGTGGTGGGGGTCGTCGTGACGCCGATGCCGCCGAAATAGTGCTCGACGAGAGCCCCGCCGAGACCGAGCACGACGAACACGACCGTCATCCACATAATGAATTTCATTGGGACCGGTGCGCGACCCGCACGAAACGCTGCCGCTCGATCGACGGGTTGATGTTTTGTGAAGGCCGCGGCACGCTCCGCTTCGGAGAGTCGCGGTTCCGAGGGAAGTGCCTCATCGTGGTTGGTCGTCATTGATCGACATGCTCCCTTGATTGGATGCAACTCTACTGGTCGCTTCACTGCGCAGGGCCGAACCCTGCGCCCGGTAATTAGGGGCATGTTGGTCGCGAATTTGCACCAGAATTTTGTCCGCAATGGACCGGTGTCGCGGTATTGTGAGCCGATGGCTGGCGTCAACGAGACAGGTTCTGACTCGACGGTGAACGATCCCCAGCGGCTCGAGGGTGCGGCGGCTCTTCGCGCGCACGCGATGTTGGTTGGAGGACTGGCCTTTTGTGGACTCGCGTTTTGGTTTGAACTCAAGCGCGCCTTGGGGGGCAACGGCCTCAGTTGGGCCTACGTCTTTGAGTGGCCCCTGCTTGGTGTGTTCGCGGTGTACATGTGGTGGAATATTTTGCATCCCGACCGACAAAAGACGCGAAAGCGTGGCTCCGACAAGCCCGCAGTCGCACCCCAATTCAACTCCATGCTCGCCGCGTGGGAGGAGCGTCAGCGCGATCTCGCGGCCGCTCAAGAAGCTCACGACAGAACGCTCGGAACTGGTGATGACGCACCGCGCTGACAGTAGGCTCGCACCTGAGCTAGGGGACGAGGAATGATGGGCTCATCGAATCGCGGCCGGGTGTCGCACTGCGCAACGCGCACGAGCCGACGTAGAGGTATGAGATGAACTACCTTTTTGCGCACTGGTCTTTCGACCCCGCTCTCGTCGGGGTTGTCGTCACAGTCTTTCTTCACGAGCTCGGACTTCGACGACTACGTGAGCGCTCGCGTGCGTCGCGAGTGCGCGAGCGACGACGACGATCGTGGCTCTTTTACGGGGGATTGCTAGTCCTGCTCATCGCGGTCGAGTCGCCAATTGACTACTGGTCATCCAGTTACTTTTCTGTGCACATGGTCGAGCACCTCTTGATCTCGTTCGCGGCCCCCGTTCTCGTTGTGGCGGGTGCGCCGTGGATACCGCTGCAATTCGCGCTACCGGTGCGGGCCCGTCGGTCGCTGGGTCGATTCTTTTACCTGAGTTCTAAGGCCAGTGGTTTTCGCATGCTTGGACGAATTGTCAGGAATCCTTGGGTCGCCCTGCTGTCGTTTAATGCCGCGATGTTGGTGTGGCACATTCCTTCGTGGTTCAATCTGGCCGAACGTAATAGTTTCGTTCACATCGTTTTGATGCACGGCAGTTTCTTTGTGACGGGTGTGTTGTTCTGGCTGCAGATCATTCGTTCGTTCCCCATGAAGCCGAGACAGAGTGCGGTCTGGCAGGTCGGCGCCATCCTCGGGACAAATGTCGTTATGACCTTTCTTGCGATGGCGATGAGCATTTTCACGAATGTCAGTTGGTATTCGTCATACCAGCACGTACCCGGTGTGAGTTTCCCGCCGTTTGCTGACCAGCAGATCGGTGCCGCAATCTTGTGGGTGTGCGGAGACTTCTGGGCGGCGCCGGTACTTGGCATCATCATCCGTCGCGCGATCAACGCAGAAGGCTCCCTGAGCGGTGTCATTGACCGCATCACCCATCGCAATGAGGTGCAGGTGATCAGCGCAGCGAGGTCTCGCGAGGGCTCGCCCGCATCGGTGCTCGACCAGGGTTAGTCCCGTGTCGGGTGCGTGGCGCCCACGACTGCTAATCTGTCCGAGAGAAGTCGTGAAGCGGGTCCAGTGAGGCTCGTACGGCGGGAGGATGAAGTGACCGAGGTAGGAAGCCCTGACGCATCTCGGCACGGTTCATTTATCCCGCGCGCCCAATTGTTGAGTGCCGACGACGTTGCGAGAGCTCTTCGCCGCATCGCTCATGAGGTACTCGAGCGAAATTGTCATGGCGAAGAGTTGGTGGTCATCGGACTCCAGACGGGCGGCATCGCCTTCGCAAAACGCTTGGCTGACGAACTGGATCGAATTGGCGAGACCCCGGTCTCGCTGGGTTCGCTCGACATCGCGTTCTACCGAGATGACCTCAGCACGAACCCCCTGCGCGACGCCTCCACGACGTCGATACCAGTGGATCTGGATAGCCGGACGGTCATCCTGGTCGATGACGTGCTCTTCACGGGACGCACCATCCGTGCAGCACTCAACGCTTTGGCGGAGTGGGGTCGTCCCACGTCGATCCAGCTTGTGGTCATGATCGACCGCGGACATCGAGAATTGCCGATCCGCCCTGACTTTGTGGGCAAGAACCTACCCACTTCGCAGCACGAGGCGATCCTTGCGAATCTCGATGGAGTGTGGATTGGCAGTGAGGAGTCGTCGTGATTGATTCGATACGTGGGCAGAATCTGTTGACCCTCGATGACCTGAGCAGTCGGGCCATCGTTGAGATCCTCGATACCGCGGAGTCTTTTGTTGAGGTCCAGCGCCGCTCGGTGAAGAAGGTCCCCGCCCTGAAGGGTCATGTGGTCGCCTCTTTGTTCTTCGAAGAATCAACCCGCACCCGCTTGAGCTTCGAGACCGCCGCAAAGCGACTGAGCGCCGACGTGCTCTCACTCGCGGTGGCCTCGAGCAGCGTGAAGAAGGGCGAGTCGTTGCGAGACACGATCTCGACCATCGACGCGCTCGGGATCGACGCGGTTGTGATGCGTCATAGTTCGAGCGGGGCGGCCGTGCAGGTGAGTCGGTACGTACCTCATGTTCGTGTGATCAACGCTGGCGACGGCCAACACCAACATCCGACACAGGGCTTGCTCGATGCCTTCACGGTTCGCCAGATCCTCGCCGAGCGGCACGCTACGAGCGGACTCGAGTCCGGCGCCGAGTTGTTCAAAGGACTTCACGTCCTGATCGTCGGTGACGTTCGACATAGCCGAGTCGCACGCAGCGACATCCACGCCTACACGGCCCTGGGCGCCGAGGTCAAGGTAGCTGCGCCCGGCACCTTATTGGCGCCCGACATGACGAAGTGGCCGGTCACAGTAGCCGACGATTTCGACGAAGCGCTGCAGTGGGCGGATGTCGTTGGCCTGCTTCGACTACAACGTGAACGGGGGTCCGGTTCACTTGTGCCAAGCCTCGCGGAATTCACGTCTACGTTCGGTCTCACCGTCGAGCGGGCTCGCATGCTACGCCCCGAGACCATCATCATGCATCCCGGACCGATGAATCGCGGCGTCGAGATCGATTCGAGAGTTGCCGATCTCCCCACAGCCGCCATTGCTCGACAGGTATCGAACGGCGTGCCAGTGCGGATGGCGACGCTCTTTTTGAGTATGGCGGGGCTGAAGAAAGACGGATCGATATGAGCTCCTTGGTAATACGAAATGGCTACATCGTTGGCGAGGACTCCGTTGAAGTCGGTGACGTCCTTATCGTCGATGGAGTGATTGCGGCGACGGGTGACGTTGGCGAAACGCCCTCGCACGCGGTTGAGATCGACGCAGAGGGTTGTTGGGTGGGGCCCGGATTCGTTGATCTGCATACGCATCTACGTGAGCCGGGTCGAGAAGAGGCAGAGACGATTGAGAGCGGTGCTCGAGCGGCAGCGGTGGGAGGGTTCACTGCGCTAGTGGCGATGCCCAATACTGAGCCGCCGCTCGACAACGCTGCGCTCGTGGCCTACGTGCTCGAGCAAGGTGCGCGTACGCCGCTCGACATCGCGGTCGCGGGCGCCATCACGGTCGGACGTGAGGGAGAGAAGTTGGCGCCAATGGCCGAGATGGCGGCGCTCGGGGTACGACTCTTCACTGACGACGGCGTGGGTGTGCAGGACCCATCATTGATGCGACGCGCCCTCACCTACGCAGCTCCCCTCGGCGTCCGATTAGCCCAGCACTGTGAAGATGAACTGCTGGCGGCGGGCGGCGCGATGAACGAAGGACCCCTGAGCAGTCGTCTCGGCTTGGGCGGGCGGCCCGCGCTCGCCGAGGAACTCATGGTCATGCGCGACATCGAATTGGTCCGACTGACGGGCGGATCGTTGCACTTTTTACACTTGTCAACGGCACGTTCGGTCGCGATGGCGATCCAGGCGCGACGCGAGGGGCTCGACGTCACCTTCGAAGTCGCGCCACACCACTTCACGCTCGACGAGAACTCGTGTGAAGGTTTTGATCCGATCTTCAAGGTGCATCCGCCTCTACGTGGCGCACCAGACGTCCTTGCGCTTCGAGAAGCCCTACGCGCCGGACTCGTCGATGCGGTCGCCACCGACCATGCGCCGCACGCGCCTGAGCTGAAGGACCTTCCTTTCGATGAAGCACCGCCCGGGATGCTCGGTCTTGAGCACGTCGCGTCGCTCACGTTTGAAGCGCTCGGTGCCACTCCTGACGTGGCGTCGCTCTTGTTCGAGGTGCTGAGCCGTGGTCCCGCGCGCATTGCGCAACTGCGCCGGAGCGATGCGCGCCACCGTCTGTCGGCGCACGGCGGCGCACTCGTCACTGGTGAGGACGCCAACATCGTTGTCTTTGACCCCCACGCGCGCTGGCTCGTGCAGTCAGAGAACCTTCAGAGTCGAGCGAAGAATACGCCCTATGACGGGCGAGAGCTCAGTGGACGGGTGCGCAGCACCGTGGCGAAAGGACGGTTGATCGTGAACGAGGGGTTACTCGTATGAGAAGGACGCCGGCGGTGCTTGTCTTGAACGACGGCACACTGTTCGAGGGCTACGCCGCGGGATACCTGCCCGACAGTGGTATCACGACGGGCGAGTTCGTCTTCAACACCGCGCTCAGCGGCTATCAAGAAGTCATCACCGACCCGAGCTACGCGGGTCAAGTCATTGCCTTCACGTACCCTCATATTGGTAATTACGGCGTTACGCCACTCGACGACGAGGCGAACCACCCTTGGTGTCGAGGGATCGTCACGCGAGAACTGAGCGAGGTGCCATCCAATTGGCGCGCGTCCGGCTCGCTCGAAGACTTCCTGGTTGCGCATCGCGTGCCCGCGATCACGGGCATCGACACGCGACGCCTCACTCGCCACTTGCGAGCCCACGGTGCACTGCCCGGCGCATTCGGTCACGGCGCGCGAGAGGCAGTGATCGGGGCCGCCAGGGCGGCGAAGGGTACTGATGGGACCGACCTGGTCGCTACGGTCTCGACTAAGGAGATGATGTCCTACGGTGCGGGTGACGTGCACGTGGTGGCGTTCGACTACGGCATCAAGGCCACGATGATCTCTCAACTCGCCGAGAGATTTCGCGTGACGGTGGTTCCCTCGACGACGTCAGCCGCGGAGGTCGTCTCACTGGCGCCCGATGGCGTCTTTCTCTCGAATGGCCCCGGCGACCCGGCCGCGTTGTCGAGCAACGTCTCGGTGATCGGTGAGCTCGTGGGTCGACTACCGATCTTTGGCATCTGTCTCGGACATCAGCTGCTCGCCACCGCCTTGGGGGCGAGCACGTTCAAACTGCCGTTCGGTCATCACGGCAGCAACCACCCCGTCCACGACCTCGCAACAGGACGTATTGAGATAACGGCACAGAATCACAACTACGCCGTCACCCCCGGCACGCTTTCGAAAGGCGCCGTGAGTCACGTCAACCTCAACGACGGCGTGATCGAGGGGATCGCCGCTCGCGAAGAGCGGTGCTTCTCGGTGCAGTACCACCCCGAGGCTGGTCCCGGGCCTCACGATGCGCGCTATCTCTTCGATCGATTCGAGGGACTGCTTCGCACAGGAATTTTGGAGAGCAACTAATGCCGAGACGTAACGATATTCAATCGATCATGGTCATAGGCTCCGGGCCAATCGTGATCGGACAGGCGTGCGAGTTCGATTATTCGGGGACCCAGGCGTGTCAGGTGTTGCGTGAAGAGGGGTATCGGGTCATTCTCGTCAACTCCAATCCAGCGACGATCATGACCGATCCGGCGACGGCGGATGTGACATACGTCGAGCCGCTTGACGCGGACGTGCTGACTGACATCATCGAACGCGAGCGTCCTGACGCGCTCTTGCCCACGCTCGGTGGCCAGACGGCGTTGAACCTGACGATGGAACTCGTTCGTCGTGGCGTCCCTGAGCGCTTTGGCGTTGAGGTCATTGGTGCTCGCCCCGAGGCGATCTCGACCGCCGAGGACCGTGAATTGTTCAAAGCGGCGATGGGCGACATCGGTCTCGCGGTGCCTGAATCGGGTTTCGCGCACGACGTGGAGGAAGCAACTCGAATCGCCCACAGCATTGGCTGGCCGATCATCGTGCGCCCGAGTTTCATCCTCGGAGGTGCGGGCACGGGCATTGCCCACGACGAGACCACGTTTCGTCGGTTGGCCCAAGAGGGCATCGCCGCATCGCCCATTGGCGAGATCCTGGTGGAGAAATCGATCGCGGGTTGGAAGGAATACGAACTCGAGGTCATGCGTGATGTGGCAGACAATTGCGTGGTGATCTGCAGTATCGAGAATTTCGACCCCATGGGTGTGCACACCGGTGACTCGATCACCGTGGCGCCCGCTCAGACGTTGTCTGACGTTGAATACCAAGCAATGCGCGACGACGCCTTTGCGGTGCTTCGCCGAGTCGGAGTAGAAACGGGGGGATCGAACGTCCAGTTTGCGGTGAATCCTGAGAACGGTGAGCGTCTGGTCATCGAGATGAACCCGAGGGTGAGTCGCTCCAGCGCGCTCGCGTCCAAGGCAACGGGATTCTCGATCGCGAGAATCGCTGCGCGCTTGGCGGTGGGTTATACGTTAAATGAGATCGAGAACGACATCACCAAGTCGACCCCGGCCAGTTTCGAGCCGGTCATTGACTACGTCGTGGTCAAGATTCCACGATGGGCCTTCGAAAAGTTGCCGGGCTCCAAGCCCGAGCTGGGCACCCGCATGCAATCAGTCGGTGAGGTGATGGCTATCGGTCGCACGTTCGCCGAATCACTACAAAAGGCGATTCGATCGCTGGAGCAGGGCCGGGCGGGCTTCGCTCTGGGCCCGAATTCTGAGTTTGCGACGTTGGACACCGCAACGCTGTGGCATCGATGTGAGGTGGCGACACCCGAGCGCCTGTACGCGCTGCACGAGGCGTTGTGGCGTGGGGTGTCGATCGATGAGCTCGCGCAACGAACACGCATCGATCTCTGGTTCTTGCACCAGCTCGACCAGATCGTCCAACGCGAGCGCGAGCTCCTCGCGGGGGTCGACCTCGAAACGATGGATAGGGGTGCGTGGTTGCACTACAAGCAGTGGGGGTTCTCGGACCCTCAGATTGCCATGCTCACCGGAACCGACACGAGCTCTGTCACCTCGCTACGGCGCAGCGCAGGAGTCGCCACCGTCTTTAAGACGGTGGACACCTGTTCGGCAGAATTCGAGGCGTCGACGCCCTATCACTACAGCACCTACGACGACACCACTGAGGTGGCGACCTCTGATCGTGATCGAGTGGTCATCCTCGGCTCGGGACCTAATCGGATTGGTCAAGGTATTGAATTCGACTACTGCTGTGTGCACGCGGCGATCGCGCTTCGCGACATGGGCTACGAGACAGTCATGGTGAACTGCAACCCCGAAACGGTCTCGACCGACTATTCGACCTCGGACCGCCTCTACTTCGAACCCTTGACCCCCGAGGACCTCGCCGAGGTGATTCTCGCCGAGCAAGCGGCGTGCGCCCACGGAGCGAAGGTGGCGGGCGTGATCGTGTCCCTGGGTGGTCAGACTCCACTCAAGCTGTCGCATTCTCTCGATGACGCCCTCGTGCTCGGAACACCAGTGGCGTCGATTGACGCCGCCGAAGACCGTGAGCGCTGGTCGGCGATCTGTCACTCTCTCGGGTTGCTCCAACCACCCGGTGATGTGGTGCTGACCTTGGCGCAGGCGAAGAAGGTCGCCAAGCGCATCGGGTATCCGGTGTTGGTTCGACCGAGCTACGTGCTCGGCGGACGCGCGATGGAGATTGTCTATGACGAGGTCGCGCTCGAGCGGGTGATGACGGACCTGACGAGCGCCCACGGGTCACTCGCGCGAGAGGGTGGTGTGTCACAGAGTCGGCCGATCCTGCTCGACAGTTTTCTTGAAGACGCCATCGAGGTGGACGTCGACGCGGTGCGAGACGGGACGGGTGAGATCTTCATCGCTGGCGTTATGGAGCATGTTGAAGAAGCGGGCGTGCATTCGGGTGACTCCGCCTGCACCCTTCCGCCTCAGACGCTCGAGGAAGAGGTGCTCGAGACCATTGGCGACTACACCCGCAAGATCGCAACTGCGCTCGGCGTCGTCGGGTTGATAAACGTGCAGTATGCGGTGAAGGACGGTCTCGTCTATGTCCTCGAGGCCAATCCACGCGCGAGCCGCACAGTGCCGTTCGTGGCCAAAGCGACCGGTGTGGCGCTCGCTCAGATCGCAGTGCGCGTGATGATGGGCCAGTCACTCGAGGACTTGCGTTCATTGCACCTGGTGCCTGCGGCGACACCGCGACCCGACTACGTGAGCGTCAAAGAAGCCGTGCTGCCCTTCAGCCGCTTTCCGGGCGTGGACACGGTGCTAGGACCTGAGATGCGCTCGACCGGAGAGGTGATGGGGATCGGTGAGAGTTTCGGTATCGCTTTCGCGAAGGCGCAATTGGCCGCGGGAACGCGCTTGCCCGACGCGGGACGGGTGTTCTTGTCGCTCGCCGATCGCGACAAAGTGCAAGGACTCGACCTCGCTCGTCAACTTGAGGCGCTGGGCTTCAGGATCGCTGCAACAGTGGGCACCGCCGGGTACCTTCGAAGCAACGGCGTAGGCGTCGACCTGCTCGTCGGTAAGATCGGACTCGCGGACATGGGCGTCGATGCGGTCTCGCTTATCCAGTCGGGTGATGTCCAACTTGTCGTCAATACGCCTTCGGGTGGTGGTGCACGCGCCGACGGCTCGTCGATCCGTACCACCTGCGTGGTCCACGCCGTGCCGTGTCTGACGACCATGGCTGCGGCGTTCGCCGCCGCTAAGGGAATCGCCGACACGCGCGCTCGAGGGTGGCGTGTGCATTCACTCCAGGAGCTGCATCGGTGAGCGACCTTCGCACGCGCGTGGGCGATGTCGCCCTTCGTTCCTTTGTCATGACCGCCTCAGGGACCGCGGGTCACGGCGATGAACTGAGCGCGTACGGCGAACTCTCAGAACTGGGGGCCGTCGTCACGAAATCACTGGCGGCCTTCGAGTGGGAGGGCAACCGGCCACCGCGCGTCACGGCGTCGGGGTCGCACATGCTGAACGCGGTGGGTCTCGCCGGCCCGGGTGTGGAGCGGTGGCGACGAGAGGATCTACCGGCCCTCGAGCGCCGCGGCGCGAGCGTCGTGGGCTCCATCTGGGGCCGTAACGTGGGCGAGTTTGCGCAGGCCGCCGCGATGATGCGAGGCGCCAACATTGTGGCCCTTGAGGTGAACGCGAGTTGCCCCAACCTTGAAAGTCGATCGCAGATCTTCGCCCATTCCGCTGAGGCCACGCGTGGAGTCGTCGCGGCGTCTCTCATTGCCGACGTGCCCTTGTGGGTGAAATTGAGTCCGAACACCCCGGATCTGGTAGCCATCGCCGCCGCCGCGCTCGAAGCGGGTGCGAGTGCTCTGGTGCTCGTGAACACCGTGCTCGGTCTCGCCATCGACATCGAGACTCGTCGCGCAGTCCTCGGCAACGGTGGGGGAGGCGTGAGCGGACCCGCCATACTGCCCGTTGCACTCCGCGCGGTGTTCGAATGCCGAGAGGCGTTCCCCGAGACGCCCATCGTCGGCGTTGGGGGCGTCAGCACGGGTGAGGACGCGCTCGCTATGGTGATGGCGGGTGCCAATGCCGTTGAGGTCGGCACGGCGAGTTTCGCCAATCCCCGCGCACCGTGGCTCGTACAGCGTGGCGCGCGCAAATGGCTCGATCGACACCACGTCGACACAATCCAAGAACTGGTCGGAGTTGCTCATGAATGAATCATTCGGCGTGCGTCTACAAGAGCGCATCCGTGACCTCGGCCCACTGTGTGTCGGCATCGACCCCAGCGCGACGATGATCGAGAAGTGGGGACGCGTTGACTCGGTGGACGGACTGGAGTTCTTTTCACTCGCCGTTCTCGAGGCGGTGCTCGACACCGCGGCCGTAGTCAAACCCCAGGTCTCGTACTTCGAGCGCTTCGGGTCCGAAGGGTATCGCGTACTTGAGCGATTGCTCGAGGACGCCCGTGACGCCAACGTGATGGTCATCGCCGACGTCAAGCGCGGCGACATCGGCTCGACGAACGAGGGGTACGCCGAAGCGTGGTTGGGCGACGCTTCGCCTCTTCGCGTCGATGCGCTCACTCTTAGTCCGTTCCTTGGTATTGAGTCATTGACCCCGTTCTTTCGTCGCGCCCACGAGAGTGGGCGCGGTGCTTTCGTACTTTCGGCGACCTCGAACGCAGAAGGTCGCCAGATACAACGCGCGCGAACGGCGGACGACGTGAGTGTCGAGGCCCTCGTGCTTCAAAGCGTTGCGGCGCTCAATGCGCAACACGATGGTCTCGGCTCGCTCGGCGTGGTGCTCGGGGCCACGCGGGAGCGACCGGAATTTGATCTGCCGGCACTCGCCGGTCCCTACCTCGTCCCGGGCGTGGGCGCCCAAGGAGCGAACTCTGACCAAGTCGCTCGACTATTCGATCGGTGCCCACTCGGAACAGTCCTGGTCAACGTGGGTAGATCGATTCTCGAGCGCGGACCCGAGCGTTCAGCGCTTCGAGATGCCGCTCGTCGCTGGCGCGATGAGCTCAGCGCAGCACTTCTCTAGGTACGAGGGGCCAGACAGGAGTAATCTGACCTCGTGACCCCAACTCCGCCAACTCTCTCGCACGAACAGCGCGTGGAGGCTTCACGCCTCGCCGTAGCGAACCGTCGACGACGCGCGGAGGTCAAGCGTCAAGTGAAGTCTGGCGAGCTGTCGCTCGAGGAGTTGTTCGAATTGGCCAAACGCGAAGAATGCGTCGCGCAGATGCGTGCGTATGACCTCATCAGCGCACTGCCGGCCATTGGCGAGGTGAAGGCCGAACGAATCATGAAGAGCGCGTCAATCGCAAAGACTCGTCGCATTCGTGGGCTTGGGCCGAAGCAGCGCGCTGAACTCTTTCGTGCCCTTGTCCGCTGAGCCACTCGTTGTCGTACTGATCGGGCCTGGCGGTGTAGGCAAGGGGACCGTCGCTCAACGACTGCTCGAGCTGGACGACCATCTGTGGCTCAGTCGAAGTTGGACCACTCGACCCAAGCGCAGCACCGAACACGGTACGGAGTACATCTTCGTAGACCGCGCTAGTTTCGAAGCGGCGATCGACGACGACCGGTTCCTCGAGTGGGCGGAGTTCCACGGCAATCTTTATGGGACTCCACTACCAACGCCTCCCGAGGGTGATGACGTCTTGCTCGAGATCGAGGTGCAGGGCGCTGCGCAGGTTCTCGATGCCTACCCTGATGCGGTCGTGATTCTGCTCCTGCCCCCGTCGATGGGCCAGCTCGAAGAGCGCCTTCGACGCCGAGGTGACGAGGACCAACACGTCTCGATGAGGCTCTCAAGTACCCCAGAAGAACTGGCAAAAGGTCAGAAATTGGCGTCGTACGTCGTGGTGAATGATGAAATCGAGCGGGCGACGCACGAAATTCTCTCTATACTGGAGAGACTTCGTCAGCTCCGACGTCACCCCTCGTAAAAGGACTACTTTCCATGGCCGAACGCCCGACACTTGTTGACCCGCCCATCGAGACCCTTTTGGCCAAAGTCGGCGATTCGAAGTTCACCCTGGTCGCAGTAACCGCGATTCGTGCCCGTGAGATCAACGAGTACTACAACGGGCTCGGTTCGGGCCACGGAGCGCTCATTCCGCCCCAGGTCACCTCGCTCTCCAACAAGTCGCTCTCGCTTGCGATGGAAGAGTTGTACCAGGGCAAGTTGGAATTCCATCGCCCAACACCCGAGGAACTCGAGGCCGAGCGCCTCCAGGCCGAGGCCGTGGAGCAGGCTCGCCAGGACGCCAACAACGACCTGGACGCCTTCACCGATGCACTCCGCGACGCCTGATACGTCGTCTCCTCGCATTGTTCTAGGCGTTGCGGGCGGCATCGCCGCCTATAAGTCAGTTGAGTTGTTGCGTCGATTGCGTGACGCTGGCTATTTCGTGTCACCTGTCCTCACACGCGACGCCACTCGCTTCGTTGGGGAAGTGACCTTTTCAGCCCTCGCGAGCGAGCCGGCGCGCACCAGTCTCTACGGTGACCCGACCACTCCAATCCCACACACGTACCTGGGCCAGCACGCCGATCTGATCGTGGTGGCACCCGCGACCGCACACCTGATCGCGAGGTTCGCCATGGGTCTTGCGGATGACCTGTTGAGCGCCACCTTGCTTGCGTCGCGCGCGCCCGTCTTGTTGTGTCCGGCGATGCACACCGAGATGTGGGAGCAACCGTCGGTCCAGGAGAACCTCGCGGTTCTTCGTCGACGAGGGGTGCTCGTGATGGAGCCCTCCACGGGCCCCCTGGCGGGTGGCGACGTGGGTGCGGGTCGACTGCCCGAGCCCGATGACATATTCGCGCTCGTAGAACACGTGATTCACGGGTATCGCGGGCCCTTGAGCGGACGTCGTCTCCTCATCAGCGCGGGAGGGACCCGAGAGGCCATTGATCCAGTTCGAGTGCTCTCGAACCGCTCGTCGGGTCGCCAAGGCCTCGCATTAGCCGAGGTGGCGCAGCGACTCGGTGCGTCGGTGACACTCGTCAGTGCATCGTCACTCGATCTGGCACTTGACGTCGTTCGCCACGTCGATGTGGTCCACGTGGAAAGTGCCGCACAGATGCGTGAGGAGCTGCTGGAGCGCGCTGAGCAGAATGACGCGATCATCATGGCGGCCGCAGTCTCTGACTTCACCGTTGACCCGGCGCCGATGAAATTAAAGAAGGACGACGGCGTCCCCACGTTGACGCTGATGGCGACACCTGACATCTTGAGCGACCTGGTCGCGCGTCGTCGCGATGGTCAGGTGATCGTGGGCTTCGCTGCTGAGACCAACGACGTGCTCGCCAACGCTGTCGCCAAGCTGCAACGCAAGGGCGTGGACCTCTTGGTGGTCAATGACGTGAGTGCACCCGGTGTCGGATTCGAACATTCGACCAACGAAGTGATCATTCTCGACAAGAATGCGGAGTCGTCCACGGTGACGTTGCGATCAAAAGAAGCCATTTCCTATGAGATATTGACTAGGGTGGCTTCATTGTTAAATCAAGGAGCACCATGAGCGACCGCACCCTCTTCACGTCGGAGTCGGTAACCGAAGGTCATCCGGACAAGATTGCCGATCAGGTCTCTGACAGCGTCCTGGACGCGATCCTCACCCAAGATCCCGCCGCGCGGGTGGCGTGTGAGACGTTGCTGACGACCGGATTGTGCGTCGTCGCGGGAGAGATCACGACGTCGGCGGTCGTTGATATCAGCGCGATCGCGCGACGCACGATTCTCGACATCGGGTATGACGACAGCGCCAAAGGCTTCGACGGCAAGACCTGTGCGGTCTTGGTGTCGCTCGACAAGCAGAGCCCCGACATCGCCAATGGTGTGGACGTGTCGCACGAACACCGCTCGGGTGACGGAGGCGAAGACGAACTCAACGCCCTCGGCGCCGGTGACCAGGGCATGATGTTCGGCTACGCGTGTGATGACAACGACGACTTCATGCCAGTACCGATCTGGCTGGCGCATCGATTCTCCATGCGCCTCTCGCAAGTTCGTCGCTCGGGCCAAGTGCCGTACCTGAGGCCCGACGGCAAGACCCAGGTGACTATTGCATACGAGAACGGACGACCGGTCGCGGTCGAGACGGTTTTGATCTCAACCCAGCACGAGGACGGCTACGACTCACAGACCACGATCAGGAACGACCTCATCGAGCACGTCATCAAGCCCATGCTGCCCGCGAATCTCGACACGAGCTCAATGCGCATCTATGTCAATCCGTCGGGAAAGTTCGTCCTCGGTGGACCCCACGCCGACGCGGGGCTCACGGGGCGAAAGATCATCGTCGACACCTATGGTGGGATGGCGCGTCACGGTGGAGGCGCCTTCTCGGGTAAGGACCCTTCGAAAGTGGATCGCTCGGCGGCCTACGCGGCTCGTTGGGTCGCCAAGCACGTCGTCGCCGCTGGTGCGGCGCAGCGTTGTGAGGTCCAGGTGGCCTACGCAATCGGCGTCGCTCGGCCGGTGTCGGTCCTTGTGGAGACCTTTGGAACCGAGCGAGTAGATCGTTCTCGAATCGCGAAAGCGGTCGACGCGTTGTTCGACCTGCGCCCCGCGGCAATCATTCGCGACCTGGACCTTCGACGACCGATCTATCAGAGGACTGCGGCGTACGGACATTTCGGTCGCAGCGATCAAGGTTTCGCCTGGGAACAGACGCCACGAGTTGACGACTTGCGCCGAGAATTGTCGCTCTAGGCGTGAGCGCCGTGCGCGCGGTTCGCATCATCACCGAAGTCGGCGCGATAGACCGGCCGTTTGAGTACGCGCTGACTGAAGCGACCGAGCACTGCGGTGTCGGCGATCGAGTACGGGTGAACTTCAACAATCGCTCGGTGCGTGGGTGGGTTCTGGGTGACGTCGAGGCGACTCGTGAGCTCAAACCCATCGTCAAATGGTTGGGGTACGGTCCGCCGCCCGCGCTGCTTGGACTACTGGAGTGGGCCAGTTGGCGCTGGTTCAGTCCACTGTCGAGATTTCTCATCTCGTCGTCGCCGCATCGCTTGATCACCTCGCTGCCCGAACGCCCCGTTGCCTTGGAGTTGGCGCAGGGCGTCCGCGACGGCGCGATGCGCGTTGCGCCTGGGGTGCTGCAAATGGCGCCGACGACCGATCCACTCCCACTGGTGCTGGGCGCCTATGAAGATACGAGGGGTCGCGAGGGGTCACTGTTGGTGTTGGTGCCCACCGAGGCATGGGCCCATCGTCTGCGCGGGCGACTTGAACAGCGCGGGGTGCACGTGGCGTCGGGTGAACGCGAGTGGGACCGTATGCGCGCGGGGTGGCCCGTTGTCGTTGGTGCTCGCGGCACCGCAGTCGCGCCGGTGCCGCGGCTCGCGGGGGCGGTCGTGGTGGACGCCGATGACGACGCCTATCGATCGGAGGCGTCACCGACGTGGGACGCCTACGACATGTTGGTTGAACGTTGTCACCGTGAACAGGCGCCCCTCTGGGCGACGTCGATGATCCCGTCTCCTCGACTGGTGGCGCAGCGCTCGTACGAGAAGATTGGCGAGATACCTCGAGGGTGGCCGCGCGTGCAGGTCATCGACCGACGAAGTGCCGACCCGCGTGATGGAGTGTTGTCGCGCGCAGCGCTCGACGCTGCACACCGGGCACTCGCAGGTCCCGAGGTCGTGGCCGTGGCGGTTGTACTGCAGCGCCTCGGCACGGGGAGGCTCTTCGCGTGCCGCTCGTGTGGAGAACTCGCGCGCTGCGCGCAGTGCGCCCAGGCGGAGATCGAGATCGATGGTCAATTGTCGTGCCGTGACCGACACGAACCTCGAGCGAACTTCTGTCGCTCGTGTGGCGCCACCAATCTGAAGCCCGTGCGCGTCGGTGTGAGCACGTTGGCCCGTGACGTTGCGGCGCAGTTGGGACAGGCGGTCAGTGAGGTGACTGCGTCGAGCGATCCGTCAGTCGCGCTCGCGCGGGTCGTGGTTGGCACAGAAGCGATTTGGCAGCGGGTACGTCGTTGCGGCGTGGTGGTCTTCGTTGACTTTGACCAGTACCTGCTCGCGGCGCGCGCTTCAGCGCGCCGCGCTGCGGTGAGCGCAGTGGGCAAGGCCGGACGACTGGTGGGTGCTCGCAGTGACGCACGTGGGGTCGTGATCGTCCAGACCCGCCGAGGTGAAGACCCCGTTCTTCGCGCTCTCGAGCGCGGCGACGTCGATGACATCGTGCGCGACGACATCGAGACCGCACGACTTCTCTCGCTGGCACCGTTCGGAGCGAGCGCGAGGATCAGTGGCGACGCGGCCCCGGAGTTCGTGCGTCAGATGGGTGACGGCGGCGGGAGCGTCAAGATCTACATGAAGGACGACGGATTTGAAGTGCGAGCGGGTGACATCTCGACGCTCATCGACGTGCTTCGTGCCGTTGAACGACCGGCGGGAAAACTTCGAGTCGCGGTGGAATAATGCGCAGGCCCGCTCGCAAGGTGACGGCCCACACGAAGGTGCCGGTATCGTAGAAGGGTGACTACTTTGCCGATTCGCATCTATGGGGACCCGGTCCTCAATGTGATGACCACCGAAATTGAGGACATTGATGGCCGGGTGAAGGCATTGGCGGACACCATGATCGAAACAATGTACGAAGCGCCCGGTGTCGGACTCGCGGCCAATCAGATCGGCGTCCAGAAGCGACTCTTCGTGTACGACAAGGGCGATGGGCCCGTCGTGGTCGTTAATCCGGTGATCGTCGAGTCTGACGGCGAGTGGACCTACGAGGAGGGATGCCTGTCAGTCCCGGGTCTCAGTTGGGAGATCACGCGACCAAACGCCATCCACCTCACGGGCTACGACCTCGATGGCAATGAAATAGATGTGGAGACTGACGAGTTCGAAGGGCGAATCTTCCAACACGAGATGGACCACTTGAACGGGATACTGCTGATCGAGCGTCTGGATGCGGACCAGCGTAAAGAAGCCAAGAAGGAGCTTCGAAAGCGACGCCTCAAGATCGCCGAGTCCGATCCCGACGGTCTGCACCTCTTGCTCGGCGAGTAGATGCGTCTCGTCTTTCTTGGCACGCCCGATGCCGCGGTGCCGTCACTTCGAGCATTGGTGCGTGCCGGGCACGATGTTGAACTCGTGATCACCCGTCCCGATCGACGTCGCGGTCGTGGCACGCAGGTGTCGTCGAGTCCGGTGAAGAGTGCCGCGCTCGAGCTTGGTCTTCAGGTTGGTCATCGCGTGTCGGACATTGAGCAGGTGGACGTTGAGCGTGGAGTGGTGGTTGCGTACGGTGCAATGATCCCGACGTCGGTTCTCGAGAAGGTACCGATGTTGAACGTGCACTTCTCGTTGTTGCCTCGCTGGCGCGGGGCCGCTCCGGTCGAACGGGCGATTCTCGCGGGCGATGAGGTGACTGGTGTGAGCGTCATGTCACTTGAGGCGACCCTCGATACCGGGCCCGTGCACGCGATGCAACAGACCGACGTTGACGCGAAGACCGCGAGCGAACTGACGAGTGAGCTGGCGAATCTCGGGGCTTCGTTGCTCCTGAAAGTACTCAGCAGTGACACCTTGCTCTCAAATCCGCTCGTCCAGTCGGGAGAGCCCACTTACGCAGAGAAATTGACCGCGGAGACGTTCCACCTGACTCCGACGATGTCGATGGCGCAACTCGAGCGCACCGTGCGATTGGAGCGTGCGTTCACGTTGATCAATGGGCGTCGCACTAAAGTCCTCGCGGCGCGTACAACGAGCGACGCGGGCGTCGCGGGCACGATCGCACAGGTCTCGGGGGAAATAGCGCTCTGTGGCATTGGTGGCGCGTTGATCCTGGAAAGAGTACAGCCCGAGGGCTCGCGTCCCATGGACGCTCAGGACTGGTGGTCGGGTGTGCGGTTGGATGTGCAGCACGCAGAGTGGGCCTGAACGACGTGGCCAGGCCCTAGGCTGCGAATGTGACTCTGATCGATGCGGGCCCCGTCGGCGCATTGCGAATAGCGCCATCGATTTTGGCCGCTGATTTCGGCGCGTTGGCGAACGCGGTGCACGAGATCGACCTCGAGACGGATTGGCTCCACATCGACGTGATGGACGGGCATTTCGTACCTAACGTGTCTATTGGGCCGCCCGTCGTGCACTCGCTTCGACCATACAGCGATCGATTCTTCGATTGTCACTTGATGATGAGCGAGCCCGGTCGTTACCTCGAGGCCTTCAAGGAAGCCGGAGCCGACGGTTGTACGGTCCACGTGGAGGTCGGTGGTACGTCGAGCCTCATTAGAGACGCGCGCGCCCTGGGCCTTCGCGTCGGGCTGGCGGCGAACCCGGATACGCCCTTCGAAGCGGTCGCACCTTTTCTCGGCGAGATCGATCTGCTGCTACTCATGACTGTATTCCCCGGTTTTGGTGGTCAGTCGTTCATGGGTGACGTCATGAACAAGGTGTCAGAGGCTCGTCACGAGGTCGAGGCGAACCAGCTGGCACTCGACATTGAAGTCGACGGCGGCATCGACACGCGCACGGCACCCCTGGCGGTGCATGCGGGCGCGAACGTTCTGGTCGCGGGATCAGCCATCTTCGCTCGAAGTGCGCCCCTGGAGGCGGCACGCGCGCTCCGAGAGGCAGCGCGAAGCGAACAGTGACTACGACGTCGCCTTCTGAGCTGATGCAGCTCGCCGTCGGGGCCGCGCAGAAGGCGCGCCTCCACGCGGCGCCAAATCCGTGGGTCGGTGCGGTGATCGTCAACGACAATGGGGTGGTGGTGAGCGAGGGCCACACCCAGGCACCGGGTGAGTCCCACGCCGAGATCGTGGCACTAAGACGCGCCGGCGATCGGGCGCGAGGAGCGACCATGGTTGTCACTCTCGAGCCGTGTTGTCACGTCGGGCGCACGGGGCCGTGCGTGGACGCCATCGTCGAGGCGGGTATCGCTCGGGTCATCGTCGGAACGCTCGATCCCGACGCGCGCGTATCGGGTCGTGGCGTGCTCTCTTTGAAGGCGTCGGGAGTCGACGTCGAAGTGGGCATCGAAGAAGCGCTCGTGCGAGAGCAGTTAGCCCCTTATCTCTGGCAGCGGGTCACGGGTAGACCGTACGTAGTCTTAAAGGTCGCGTCGACCCTTGACGGTGTCGTTGCGATGGCCGACGGCTCCAGTCAATGGATCACTGGCGAGGAGGCGCGTCGAGATGCGCACGTCCTTCGCGCCTCGAGCCAGGCCATCATCGTTGGTGCGGGGACTGTTCGAAGTGACGATCCGGCGCTCACCGCACGGTTGGATGACATTATCCTGGAACCCCTTCGAGTCGTGCTCGGTCACGCCCCCGAACACGCTCGGGTGCGCCCATGTCTCGAACGCAGTGGGGACCTGGGCGTGATACTTGACGAATTGGCACAACTCGACGTGCTCCAGGTCCTCGTCGAAGGCGGTCCGACGACTGCCAGCGCATTTCTCGAACATGGTCTGGTGAATCGGGTTGTCTGGTACCAGGCTCCCGCATTCGCGGGCGCCTTCGCTACGTCTGGGGCACTTAAGGATCTCACGACGCCGTCAATGTCAGCGCTGCGTCGAGGTCGAGTGGTGGACGTGAGAAGAATCGGCGAAGATATAAGGGTAGACGTGGAGGTCTGATGACGCTTTCAACAATCGAAGAAGCACTTGAGCAGTTGCGCAATGGCGGAATGGTTGTCGTCGTCGACGACGAAGACCGTGAGAATGAGGGCGACTTGATCATGGCCGCCGAGGACGTGACGGCCGAAAGCATGGCGTTCTTTCTCGAGTACACCTCGGGTGTGTTCTGTGTGCCCCTTGAATCCCAGCGGGCTGACGAGCTCGAACTGCCCCTCATGGTGGTGGCCAACACTGAAGCCCAACGCACCGCCTTCACGGTGACGGTGGACTATCGCCACGGCACGACTACCGGGATCTCCGCGAGTGACCGGGCTGCGACCATACGCGCCCTCATCGACCCCGACACTCGACCGACCGACCTCAACCGACCGGGCCATATCTTCCCGCTTCGATATCGTCCAGGCGGTGTGTTAAAGCGCGCCGGACACACTGAGGCGACCGTGGACTTGTGCCGGCTCGCGGGGAAGTATCCTTCGGGCGTCTTGTGCGAGATCGTCACCGCAGACAAGTCAGACATGGCTCGGCTGCCCGAGCTCGAAGCATTCGCGCAAGAGCACTCCCTGCCCATTGTCACGATCGCGGATTTGATTCGCTATCGACGTCACCACGAGAAATTGGTGCGCCGGGTCGCCGAGGCATCGTTGCCGACCGAATTCGGCACCTTCCAGGCATTCGTGTTCGAGAACGTGTTGGACGGTGAGCAGCACATGGCGCTCGTCTATGGCGATATTTCCGACGCCAAAGATGTGCTCGTGCGCGTGCACTCAGAATGTCTCACGGGCGATGCGCTCGGCTCGTTGCGATGCGACTGCGGTCCGCAACTACATACTGCACTGGCGAAGATCGCCGCCGAAGGTGCGGGCGTCGTGGTCTATCTTCGCGGTCACGAAGGGCGAGGGATCGGACTGGGCCACAAGATCCGTGCCTACGCGCTCCAAGAAAACGGGCACGACACCGTCGACGCGAATCTTGAATTGGGTCTGCCCGTGGACTCACGCGAGTACGGCATCGGCGCACAGATTCTTGTCGACTTGGGTGTGACCACGATGCGTATCATGACGAACAACCCTTCCAAATACGGTGGTCTCGAGGGTTTCGGCCTCAACATCGTCGAGCGGGTCGCCCTTGAGAGTCGCCCCACGGAGTTCAACATCGATTACCTTCGCACAAAGCGCGAGCGCATGGGGCACATACTCGGAGGTCTCGATGACATCGACTGACGAGACCGAATTCGATCCCACTGTCGTTGAAGTGCTTCGAGGTCGCGTGGGTGAATATCTTGAGGGACCGCTCAGCGGTCGCGGGCTTCGCATTGGTATCGCGTGTGCTCGGTTCAACGGCGGCGTGACCACACGCCTGCTTGAGGCCGCGCTCGACGCTTTCGACGACCGCGGCGTCGATCGTAGTGACATCTCGATCGGGTGGGTTCCGGGCGCCTTTGAACTGCCGTTACTGGCCCAGGCGTTCGCCACCGGACCACGCGCCGTCGACGCGGTCATTACGTTAGGCGCAGTGATCCGTGGTGATACCGGGCACTATGAGGTCGTTGCGGGGGAGTGCGCGCGCGGAGTCCAAGACGTCCAGCTTCGAACTGGCATTCCGGTGGTCTTTGGGGTGCTCACAACCAACACGGTGGCGCAGGCTCTGGAGCGCTCCTTGCCAGATGAAACCAACAAAGGGCGTGAGTCGGCTCTCACGGCGATTGAAATGGCCTCACTGCTTCGTCAGGGATCGCTCGCACGTTGAGGGTGTTTGGTCGAATCGAGTCGTTCGACGAAGCCCGTGGCGACGGGGTCCTTGTGAGCGACGACGGCAGACACTTCTATTTCCACTGCGTCGTCATCCTCGATGGCACGCGAACCATTCCGGTTGGTGTGCGGGCTACCGCAGTTCGACACGTGGGTCATTTGGGCCGCGACGAACTGACAGAGCTCGAAGTGTCACACGCGAATGATGTTTAGCGTTGAGACGATCGCGAGTGGCTGAACGTCGGTGGTCGACCGAGGTTGACCAACGCCGCGTCGCGTGCCGCAACGGCTTGGGTGAGCGCTAAGACGTAGGCTGCGCGCGCTGTACTGAGCGCGGCGATGCTGGTGGCTTGTGCGCGTGCTGACTGGTAGATGGCTTGCGCCGAGGTGACGGCGCTCTTGAAGGCCTGATTGATCGCCAGTCGTGCTTCGTGGTACGTCGACATTTCCTCACGCCACGTCTTTCGATCGGTACTTGGCGTCGAAGGATCGGTCGTGGAACTGGACTCGTCGGGTGCGTTGAAGGTGATGGTCGTAGTGGTCGAGGAATGAGAGTCGTTACCGGAACGGTGATCCGAAGCAGACGCCACAACTGGAGAAAGCCCCACCAGCAAAGCCGCGAGCACTAGCCCGCCAACGCTCCGCGAGGCGAACCTCCTCATTCCAACCCCTTCCATGGACACATTCCAGCGTACACAGAGATGCTGTGAAATACCTGTGTTGTACGCCAAGGTTAACTGTGAACTCCCCTGAAAAATAGGGGTGCACAGCGCCATGAGAAGGGCGCGGGTACGCTCGCACCATGGTGAATCCGCAATGACGACGGTATTGGTGGTTGATGACGAACCGGGGGTCTGTGACCTCTTGAGCGACGCCCTTCGAATCGCGGGATTCGATACTGAAACTGCGTCCAACGGTAATGAAGCGTTCGAGGTGCTGCGCCGACAGCGGGCTGATCTGTGCATCGTTGACGTCAATATGCCAAATATGAACGGTTTCGAGTTCCTCGCAAAATTGCGCGAGCACGACACCACCACCCCGGTCTTGCTGCTGTCGGCGCGCGACTCCACCGAAGACGTCGCCCAGGGTTTGCGTTTTGGCGCGGACGACTACGTGCGAAAGCCCTTCAGTCTCGAAGAACTCCTGCTCAGGGTGCGTGCGATCCTTCGTCGTGTGAACCCTGACGTGCAAGGCGACGTGATCTACGAATGTGGACGACTGACCATGAACATCGATCGCCACGAGGTCCACTTGGGTGAGGAATTGATCGATTTGTCGGCGACCGAGTTTCGCCTCCTTGAGGTGTTGATCGATCGAAAGGACAGGCTCGTCACCCGCGAGCAACTCCTGCGTGAGGTGTGGAACATCGATTTTGACTCCGAGACCTCGGTGCTCGACACCTACGTCTCGTACTTGCGCCGCAAGATTCATCGTGAGGACTTCCAACCACTCAGCACCGTGCGTGGGGTCGGATTCAAATTGGTGGACGAAGGCACCAACGAGTGAAGCTGGCCACACGGCTGACCATACTGCTCATAGTCATCACCATGGTGGTGTCATTGGGGGTTGGTTGGTACGCGGTGACGACGAGCACTGACGCCGCCTATCAAACGCTGGACAGTGCGATCAACGCGGTGGCCCTCTCCGGCAAGGGAAATCCGAATTCCGCGCTCAGTTCTGTCTACAACGCAGTGCAGAGTGGTGCGTACGACTTCACCTTGGATGTGGTCTATCCATCTGGGCCTAACACTCGCATCAACGAAGGTCTGATTGCTCCAAAGTCCCAACCCACCTTGGCCGACGTGCACGCCTCACTTTCGGGGGTCGTTGAAGTACCTAATCTCCCGGGCTTTCGTATTCGTTCGCTCAATATAGGTGGCGGTGACTATCTCGTGATTGAAGCCTCGACGAAGAACATCGTCGACGCGGGACACAGGTTGATCCTTCGCGTTCTGTTCGCGGCACTGCTCGCCGCTCTCGCGATGGTGATCGTGGCTCGATTGTTCATGCGCCGTGATCTGGTGACGATGGAGGACTTGATCGAGTACGCGTCCAATGTCGCGCGGGGCGACGCCCACGATGAACTTCCCGAGAGCAGGGGTAGTCGTGACGTGCGAGAACTCCATGGGGCTCTCGCCACAATGGTGGCATCACTGCACGAAAAGATTGAAGTCGAGGCGCGCCACCTCGAGACGATGCAAACCTTCATCGGTGATGCGTCGCACGAATTGCGCACCCCGTTAACTGTCATCAAGGGCTACACCGAGCTCATGAGCACCCAAGAGCTCGACGCCGACCAGCGCGCCAGGTCTCTCGAAAGGATGCGCCGAGAGATCGTGCGCATGGAGTCACTCGTGAGCGACCTCCTGCTTCTCGCCGAGATTCGAGAGCTACCCCAGAATGTGTTGGACATTGTCAACCTCAGTGAGATCGTGACATCGGGCGTGCGAGATTTCAGAGATGATGAGCCTCTTCGACGGGTCGATGAGCTCATAGAAGATGGCCTCCTTGTCCGTGGGCGGCGCGACTTCGCCGAGAGAATAATTTTGAATGCGTTGGGCAACATCACGCGCCATACGCCCGAAACAGCTCCGGTGCGCGTCAGTCTGTCGCGTGAGGGCGACGCACTCGAACTCATCATCGAGGACGGCGGACCCGGGCTACCTCGCTATGGGATCAAGCCCCAACGTTTCATGCGCTTTGATCCCTCCAGGGCGCGTAGTTCCGGCGGCTCCGGACTTGGCATGAGCATCATGGCCGATTTGAGCGAGGTCCTCGGCGGCACAATGGTCACTTCTTCGAGCCCGCTCGGTGGGCTGCGACTGACCTTTCAATTTCCAAGCCCGCACTAACTCTTCTCGTTGGCGAGAGCAGCGGCGCGCACGAAGACCTGCTGGACCTCCGCGAGCGCGTTTCGATAGAGCGCCACGTGCTCTCCCAAGCGTTCGCCACCGGCACTCAACATGGCACTCAAGGTGTCGATGACGAGCTGTGCGCTCTCTAGCCTCGGGGGCGACTGGGCCAAGTGCACCGCAGCAACCTGCAGGAGGACGAAAATGTGATTACCCAGCACGGTTTCCACTGGTGTATCGCGGAAATAGGCGATTTCTTCGGATTCGCTTGCGCTGGGATTTTCGTCAGTCATGGCACCAAATTACTTGGTCGGCCATTCCACGTGCGAGACTGGGCGCCAGAGACGATGAGGCGCAACGTCGCGACGGCCGTGGTCGCTGCGCCAGGATCGCTCTCTCCAGGTTCGAGCGACCCGCTCGGAGCGCACGCAACGCCTTCACGACGCCCGGTTTTGATACGTCTGCTAACGTTAGAAGGCAGTTCACAGCAAGTGAGGTTGACATTGTCGACCTCCACCTGGCCACATGGGTGCGTCGGGTTCAGGAGTTTTGCGCCTCGCTTGCCGTGGCGACGTCATCGAGGCGTCGCGTAGAGCAAGGAGTGAGTTATCGCAACAGTGCCTGGAGACCACCGCGTCAATGAGCGCATTCGTGTGGATACCGTTCGTTTGATTGACAATGAGGGCAATCAGCGCGGCGTCGTCGCGACTCGCGAAGCATTGGCGTTGGCCCGAAGTCTTGATCTTGATCTCGTTGAGATCGCACCTACCGCGCAGCCGCCGGTGTGTCGGATCATGGACTACGGAAAGTTCAAGTTCGACGAGGCCCAAAAGGCCAAGGAGTCGCGCCGCAAGACTCAAAACGTCGGCGTGAAGGAGATGAAGTACCGGCCCAAGATTGGTCCCGGTGACTTCGATACCAAGACACGCCTCGTCGAGAAGTTCTTGAACGAAGGTCACAAGGTGAAAGTCACCATCATGTTTCGAGGTCGAGAATCTGCGCACCCAGAGCTTGGTAAGAAGATTCTCGACCGCATCGTCGAAAAACTGACTGATATTGCCAAGGTGGAGTCGGCCGCGAAGCTCGATGGCCGCAACATGATCATGGTGCTGGGACCTGAGAAGAAGGCCAAGCCCAAGGTTGTCGAAGCATCGAAAGAAGTACCCGTTGGAGAAGTCGTGCCGAGTGTGTCGGCTGAAGTATCGCTAGAGGAGAGTTGAAATGCCCAAGATGAAAACAGACAGTGGCGCGAAGAAGCGCATCAAGATCACTGGTAGCGGCAAGTTGCGCCGACGAAAGGCGTTCCGTGGTCACATCATGGAGAAGAAGTCTTCGGTTCGCGCTCGCAGGCTCGGTCGCGAAACTGATATCGCCCCTGGCATCGAGAAGAACATCAAGAAGTTGATGGGTCTGTAGAGAACGAGATAGAGAAGAGGAACTGACATGGCACGAGTTAAAAGAGCTGTAAACGCAAAGAAGCACCACAAGGCGATTCTCGAAGAGGCAAAGGGTTACTACGGAGATCGCAGTCGCACTTTTCGAGCTGCCAACCAAGCCGTTCAGCACGCGGGCGTCTACGCCTTTCGTGACCGCCGCGCGCGCAAGGGCGACATGCGTCGACTCTGGATCCAGCGTATTAACGCGGGAACTCGCGCTCACGGTCTGAGTTACAGTCGCTTCATAGCGGGTCTTAACGCCGCGGGTATTGAAGTTGACCGTCGCATGCTTGCCGACCTGGCCGTGAATGACAACGCCGCTTTTTCCGCGATTGTCGCCCAAGCCAGCGCCGCACTGACGAAGTAGGGACTTCTGATCGAGGCGTTGGGATCGTCACACCAGCGAGTGCGTCGACTTCGGCGCCTCGTCCAGAAGCGCTCGCTGCGCTGGAGTGAGGGAGTCTGTGTCCTCGAGGGGCCGGACCTGATCAACGCGGCGTTGGCTGTTGGTCAAGAATTCGAAGCGATCTACGTTGACGAGCGCGCTCACTCAACGGAGATCGCCGAGGTACTCGAACGCGCCCAGCGAAGTGGAGTAAGGGTCTTTCGTCTTCGTGACGGCGTGATCGACAAGATCGCCGACGCCCAGACACCTCAGCCGATCCTGGCGGCCGTGCGGGTACCCCAACACGACCTTTCGACATTGACCGCTGACGGTCTCGTAATGGTGCTGCACGATGTCAGAGATCCCGGCAACGTCGGCACGATCATTCGTTCAGCGGACGCCGCCGCCGTGAGCGCGGTGGTCCTCACGGGTCAGTCTGTCGATCCGTTCAACCCAAAGACATTGCGCGCCACGGCCGGGTCAATCTTCAACGTGCCTCTCGCAGTTGCTGCGCTGGAGGAGTGCATCGAGTACTTTCGCTCGCGGGGTGCGCGCGTGCTCGCCACTGTTGTCAAAGGTGATGAGAGCTTTCGACGTGTCAATCTCAATCAGCCAACGGTCGTGCTGATAGGCAACGAGGCGTCGGGACTGGATGAGCAGGCCGTCGCGATGTGTGACGCCACCATCACGATCCCGATGGCGGGACGCAGTGAATCGCTCAACGCGGGTGTCGCCGCCTCGCTCGTGTGCTTCGAGGCCCTCTACCAGCGTGAAGACGCCTCCGAGGGCCGCGCACCTCGTAGCCTTGAAGAGTTATGACCACCTCACCTCTCGAAAACCTGCACGAGGAGACTGCTCAATTGCTCGCTCGGATCGAGTCTTTGGACTCGATCGACGCCCTCGTCGAGGCCGAGCCGTTCATCATTGGCAAGCGCTCGGTGTTGTCAACGATGCAAAAGTCGCTCGGTGGCCTTGAGCCCGATGCGCGTCGAGACGCCGGTGCTCAACTCCAAGAAGCCCGTCGCAACGTTGAAGACGCCCTCTCTCGCCGACGTGCCCACCTCGCAGAACTCGCTCGGCGCACTCAACTCGAAAAGGACCGGCTCGACTTGGGCGACGTCGTGGTGTCCTCGGTGCGCTGGCCCGCGACCACCGGTCACGCCAGTTTGGTGGCGTCTACTCAGCGTGAGCTCGAAGACGTGTTTGTCGCCATGGGCTTCACGGTCTCGGACGGCCCCGAGGTCGAAAGCGATTGGTACAACTTCGAAGCGCTCAACATTCCCCCGGCGCACCCCGCGCGCGGCATGTGGGACACGTTCTATGTCGAGTTGGGTGAACCGGAAACGGTAGTCCTTCGAACCCATACTTCGCCGACCCAGATCCATCTCATGGAGAGTGCGGTCGCAACCTCTTCGTTGCCCATTCATTCGGTGATGCCTGGACGCTGCTTTCGACGTGATACCCCCGACGCTCGCCACTTGGCCACCTTCCACCAGATCGAGGGTTTGGTTGTGGACAGGGGCATCACGTTCGCCGATCTCGCTGGAGTCATCGAGACATTTACGCAGGCCTATTTCGGCACCGACATCTCGTCGCGCTTGCGCCCGGCGTATTTCCCCTTCACCGAGCCGTCAGCCGAATTCGAGGTCACCTGCACGATTTGCCGCGGCGAAGGGTGTCGAACGTGTTCACATACCGGGTGGATTGAGCTCGGAGGCTGTGGGGTCCTCGACCCCGCGGTCCTCAGCGCGGTCGGCATTGACGGTGACGAGTGGAGCGGTTTCGCTTTCGGATTTGGCATTGACCGATGCGCGCAGATGCGCCATCAGATTGCCGACATGCGTGCGCTCATCGAGAACGACGTGCGCTTTTTGGAGCAGTTCTCATGAAGATTCCCTTGAGTTGGTTGCGCGACTTCGTTGAACTCAACGAATCGGTGGAGGAACTGCGCGAGACCCTCGACGACCTCGGCCTCGTGGTTGAAGGCATTGAGTATGTGGGTGAGGGGCTCGAGGACGTCGTGGTCGCGCGCGTCGACGAGATTCGTGCCATCGAAGGCGCGGACCGCGTGCGCCTGGTGGTCGTAGACGCGGGTGAGGGGCCATTGGAGATCGTCTGTGGGGCGACCAATTTCGAACTCGGCAACTACGTGCCTCTGGCACCCGTCGGGGCGGTCTTGCCGGGCGGCTTTGCGATCGGCGAACGCAAGATGCGAGGTGTCACTTCGCACGGCATGTTGTGTTCGTCACGCGAATTAGGTCTCGACGACGACCACCAGGGATTGATGATTCTCGACGACCTCATAACTCCAAAGGTCGGCGAAGGGCTTCTCGAAGCTCTTTCATTGACGCCCGACGTCGTGTTTGACATCTCGGTAGAAGGAAATCGACCCGACGCGTGGTCCGTCCAGGGAGTGGCACGCGACCTCGCAACACGCTTCGCTCGCAGCTTGAAGGAACCGGCTCTCGCGGTGCCGACGAGCGCCAGCGAGAGCGCGACGGTCGCGGCGGTAGCAATCGACGCGCCCGACCTTTGTGGGCGCTTCACCGTGTCGGTGCTACAAAAAGTGCACGTGGGGCCGTCACCCGCGTGGATTGCCCAGCGCCTGCAAGCGGCTGGCATGCGACCTATCTCGAACGTCGTTGACGCCTCGAACTATGTGATGCTCGAACTTGGTCAGCCCACCCACCCCTACGATGCCCAGCACGTCTCGCAGCGCACGCTGCGCGCGCGACGCGCGCGAACGGGGGAGAATCTAGAGACCCTCGACGGCGTCATCAGGCCTCTCGCCATGGCGGGACGTGGTCTTGGGGACACGGGCGAAGACTGCGTCATTGTCGATGGCGACGACCGTGTTCTAGGGCTCGCCGGCATCATGGGTGGCGCGTCGAGCGAGATAAGCGCCTCCACGACCGAGGTCCTGCTCGAAGCGGCGTACTTCGATCCGATGTCGATCGCGCGCAGCTCTAAACGGCACGGTCTGAGGAGCGAGGCGTCGAATCGTTTCGAGAGAGGTGTCGATCCCGAGCTCGCACTGCGCGCCGCGGCTCGATTCGTCGAACTCTTGAAAGAGAGCGTCCCCGAACTCGAGTGGCTTTCGAATCCGTTGGATGTGCGCGGGGTGGTGCCCACGCCGCCCACCGTGGAGCTGCGAGACGGCGATATCGCGAAGACCTTAGGTGTGGAACTTTCGGATAACGACGTGACGTCAATCCTCGATGGTCTTGGTTTCAGCGTTCGACGAGAGCAATCGAGCCTCGTCGTCACACCCCCGAGTGCTCGACTGGACGTACGAAGCGGTGCCGCGGGTCGAGCTGATGTCATCGAGGAGATTGCGCGCCTTTACGGCTACGGTCGGCTCCCTCGTCGTACGCCCACCTGGCCCGAGCCGGGTGGGCTCACCGCCCGCCAGAAGCTACGGCGTCGTGTGCGAGACATCATCGTGGACCTCGGTGTCATCGAGGCGTGGACGCCGACGTTGGTGAGTGACGAGGATTTCGAGCTCCTGCACGCCGAGCTCGAACGCGTTCGCATCACCAATCCACTGGCCTCGGACGAGTCTGTCCTTCGCGCCACCATGCTCACCGGACTGGTGACG
This sequence comes from Actinomycetes bacterium, assembly GCA_021781335.1. GTDB lineage: Bacteria > Actinomycetota > Acidimicrobiia > Acidimicrobiales > RAAP-2 > RAAP-2. The sequence continues at coordinate 3,320 of JAJXXA010000036.1, read as the reverse complement.
GCATGGAGTCGTAACGTCGAACGCGGTGTCGGCGACGTGGTGCTCGGCGAGATCGGCACGGTCTTCACTCATCCCCTCTCGAGCGCGCAGGCTCGCGTCACCAAGGGCGGCGCGGGCGGCCGCGTGACGCTCGAACTTCCCCACGAGAAGGAGCGGGTGACGGTCATCTTTGGACGCCCCGAGGATGACGCACGTGTCGCCGTAGCGTTCTGGACGGTGCTCGCTGAAAGGCTTGGTCTTCAAGATGTCGTGGTGAGGAGCGTGTCCGACGAGCCAGCGGGTATGCACCCGACTCGAACCGGTGCGATAGTCGATCGCGTGTCGGGTGCCGTGATTGGCTATGTCGGCGAAGTCGACAGTGCACTCGTTGAGAACGTGTCACCCTCACTTAGAGGACGGCGTGTGGGTGTACTCGATCTCGATTTCGATGTCCTATCGGATCCAGCGCTCGCAGTGCGCAAGAGCGAACTGGCTGACGTGCCGAGTCGGTTCCCGAGTGCAGTCTTTGACCTCGCCCTGGTGACGCCGAGGACCGTGCACGCGCTCGACTTGGCGTACGAACTTGGTTCACTCAGTGAGCTGATCGAGAGCGTGAAGCTCTTTGATGTCTATGAAGGTGAGAACTTGCCGGAGGGAACGAGAAGTCTGGCGTATTCCATCCGCCTCAGTTCAATGGAACGCACTCTCAGTGAGTCCGAGGTGAACGCGGAGCGCGAGCGTCTGATCGCGCGTGCCGCGGCGTTGGGCGCGCAGCTTCGTTAAGGGCGTTCGAGCTCGGGTAACTTGAAGTGGTGACCGAGTATGTCCCCATCCCCGATAGAGGGCGCACGTTCACGTTGGAAGTGCCGGTGCGACTAAGCGATACCGGTCCCGATGCTCTCGTGCGCCTCGACGGTATCGCGAGATTCTTACAAGACGTCGCTACTGATGACTGGGATGACACCGGCATTGTCTCAGACGACACGTGGGTGGTGCGCCGTACGGCACTGCGCGGCGTCGCAGGTGGACGCTGGCCGGTATTGAAGGACAAGATTGCATTGACGACGTGGTGCGGCGGGGTGGGTGCTGCGTGGGCCGAGCGACGAACCGATCTCTACGTGAACAATGAACTCTTGGTCCAGAGCGTCGCCTTGTGGGTCCCGATCGATCCCATGGGTCATCCGGTGCGGGTGCGTTCGTCGTTCTTTGACGTCTACGGTGAAGCGACGCAGGGTCGCAAAGTCTCAGGCCGCGTGAGCCTCACGTCGCCACCCCCGGACGCCCAGTGGACGCCGTGGCCACTTCGTCGCTCTGACCTGGACGTCGTTGGTCACGTCAACAACGCCGCAGTGTGGCAGGCCGTGAGCGAAGTGGTTTCGGGGCGGGTCCACGAGGTGGAGGTGATCCATCACGGACCGATAGAAGGTGGCAACGACGTGCGCGTGGCGAGCGCGCCAGGAGCCTTGTGGTTAGTCGTTGGCGACGATGTCCGTGTCGCTGCCCACTACAGCCTCTAGCGGTTCGCTTCTCACCTCACCACTGGTGGCGAAGATCGAGCCAATGAGTACCAACGGGAATCCGACAATGATGCCAATGGTGAGTGGTTCGTTGAGGCCCACCACGCCGAGCACCACCGCGAGCGCCGTGTTGACGTAGGTCACCACCACCGATTTGGTGGAGCCAACCTCCTTCACGAGTTCGAAGAAGGTGAGAAATGCGCCCGCGGTACAGACGATCGAAAGCACCGCGATGCTGGCCACGGTCTCGTACGATGCGCTCGTGGGCCAATGGGCAATCGACCACGGCACCCAGCACAGGGCTACGAACGCGGTCGCGCCCGCCACGATGACCGGACCTGGGACGTGGGCCAGTTTGGTGGCCAAGATGATCGGGCCGAGCGTGTAGCCAATACAGACAATCAACATCATGGCGATCCACGTCAGCGAGCCCCCTCGGGTGTCGAGTCCGACGAGGAAGGCCACGCCGATCGCGCCGATGCCGAGTCCCGTATAGCGACGAAGGCTGACGTGCTCTTTGATTCGACGAAGACGTTGGATGGCGACCGACAACAACGGCACCGCACAGATCAAGAGACTGGTGAGTGAACTGGTGATGTGTTTTTCCGCCGTGGACATGAAGAACCAGGGCACCCCGAACTCGACGACGCCAAAAATTGCGATCCATTTGAAGTTGGCGACCAGGAGTGAGAGTTGGCGGCGACCTATCACGAGGGCCAGCAGCAGCACTGCGGTGGGTCCCGTGCGTCCGAGGACCAAGAAGCCCGGGTCCACTTGTCGAACGGCGACGCGGATGAGCAGATAGGGGATGCCCCAGATCACGGCCATGGCCGTAAAGAGGATCCATCCGCGCCGCGTCATGCGACGAGCATACTTCGCAGGGTCAAACTTGCATTTTTGTGCCTCTGTGTGCATAAAATGTCATCATGCACGTAGGCATCTTTGGCGCCACCGGTTACGCCGGTCTCGAGGTACTGCGGCTCAGCGCGGCCCATCACGACCTCGAGGTTGTGCTCGCCACGGGAGACTCCAACGCCGGCAAGCGGGTAGGCGAACACGCTCCTGCGCTCGCGCGCCTCTATCCGCAACTGGTGTACGCGAACAACTCCGCGGCGAACGATACCGAATTGGACGTGGCCTTTCTCGCTATGCCGCACGGCCACAGCCAAGTCTTGGCGTCGTCACTGCTCGAGCGCGGTGTCCAGGTGGTTGACCTGGGCGCGGACTTTCGCCTGAAGGATCCTTCGGATTACCAGGAGTGGTACGGCGAGACCCACAAGGCCCCCCAACTCCTCTCGGGCGCCGTGTACGGATTGGTAGAGCGCCACCGTAATGAACTTGGAGGTGCGCGACTGATCGCGGTGCCGGGTTGTTATCCCACTGCGACGTCGCTGGCGCTCGGGCCTTTTCTCGACGGCCAGGTCGTTTCGAACACTGGCGTTGTCGTAAACGCACTCAGCGGAGCGTCCGGTGCGGGGCGAGCGACCAGCGACCGGCTCCACTTCTCTCGACTATCGGGAAACGCAGAGGCCTACGGGCTGTTGCGACACCGTCACACCATAGAGATCCAAGCAGAGATCGGCGCCGAAGTCCTCTTCACGCCGCACCTGGTTCCAGTGAGTCGCGGCATGCTGGTGACGGCGTACGCGCGCGTGCTCGACTCGACCTTCACCACATCTGACGCCTTGGCGCTTCTTCGCGCGACCTACGCGAGTGACCCCTTCGTTGTTGTGCTCGATGAACCCCCAACGCTCAAGGACCCCGTCGGCAGCAACCTCTGTTTTGTGAGCGCGCGCGTTGACCCGCGAACCGGGTGGCTCGTCG
>JAJXXA010000103.1:8058-15011 GCA_021781335.1 Actinomycetes bacterium | reverse complement strand
ATGGGCCTCGGCGATGACGACATGGTCAAACCGCAGATTGGAGTGGCCTCGAGTTGGAACGAGGTCACGCCCTGCAACCTTCCTCTTGATCGTTTGGCCAAGAGAGCGAAGGTAGCGGTACATGACGCTGGTGGTGTGCCTTTCGAGTTCGTCACCATCGCGGTGTCCGACGGTATCTCGATGGGACACGAGGGAATGCACGCGTCGCTCGTCTCTCGCGAAGTGATAGCGGACTCCGTCGAAGTAGTGATGCACGCGGAGCGATTCGACGCCATGGTGACGTTCGCCGGTTGTGACAAATCGCTGCCGGGGATGCTCATGGCCGCCGCGCGCCTGGACGTGCCGAGCGTCTTCCTGTATGGCGGCACCATCTTGCCGGGTCACCTTAACGGTGAAGCCCTTGACATCACCTCGGTATTCGAGGCGGTCGGCGCTAACGCGGTGGGCGCGATGAGCGATGAGCAGTTGCGGGCGATCGAGTGTGCGGCGTGTCCGGGCGAGGGGAGCTGCGCTGGCATGTTCACCGCGAACACGATGGCGAGCGTCGGCGAAGCGCTCGGCATGTCACTCATAGGCAGTGCGTCGGTACCTTCGATCGATCCTCGCCGTGACCAGTACGCGTACGACTCGGGAATCGCCGTGTTGAACTTGTTGGACCTCGGGATAACGGCGCGCAAGATCATGACCAAGCAGGCGTTCGAAAATGCGATCTCGGTCGTGATGGCGCTTGGCGGTTCGACCAATGCGGTGTTGCACTTGCTCGCCATTGCGCACGAGGCGCGCGTCGACCTCCAGTTGGACGACTTCAACAAGATTGCGGCGCGCGTGCCGCACATCGCGGACACCAAGCCTCACGGGAAATACCACATGAGTGACCTCGACAACATCGGTGGCGTGCCCGTCGTGCTGCAGCACCTCCTCGAGAACGACCTCCTGCACGGCGACGTGCTGACGGTGAGCGGCAAGACCATGGCGGAGAACCTGGCCGCGTGGCACGCGCGAAAGCCCGACGGCGATGTCGTGCATGACCTCAGTCACCCGATCAACAGCCGAGGCGGCATCGCGGTGCTCACGGGCTCACTTGCACCTAAAGGCTCCGTGGTCAAAGTCGCCGGTATCGACTCGATGCAGTTCACCGGTACCGCACGCGTCTTTGATGGTGAGGCGGCGGCGATGACCGCGATCATGGCTAACGAGATCAAGCCCCAGACGGTGGTGGTGATCCGCTACGAGGGACCGAAGGCGGGCCCCGGGATGCGCGAGATGCTCGCTGTCACCGGCGCGATGAAGGGCGTGGGCCGTGGCAGCGACAGCGCACTCATCACAGACGGTCGTTTCAGTGGTGGCACGCACGGGTTCTGTGTCGGACACGTCGCGCCTGAAGCGCTCGACGGCGGCCCGATTGGTCTGATCGAGGACGGTGACCTCATCGAGATCGATGTTGAGAAACTTTCAATCAACCTCTTGGTCGATGAAGCGGTGCTCGCCGAGCGCGCCAAGCACCTCAAGCCCTTCGTGCCGCGTTACACGACCGGTGTTCTTGAGAAGTTCGCGCGGCTGGTGCAAGGAGCCGAAAAGGGCGCGGTCACGTCGGCATAAATCATCACGCCATCATTGGCGGCGCCAGCCGATGGAGAATCGCTTGTGTTGGGCGTGAACCTGTGCTTAGATTGAAGACGTGACGACTTCGACCCGTATTCTCTCTGTAGTAGTAGGCGCGCGGCGCCGGTAGTCACGCTCAGTCGTACACCGGAGGCCTCCCAGAAAAGGGAGGCCTTTTTTCATATCTAAGAACAAAGGAACATCGTGCAACTCACAGGAGCCCAAGCACTGATCAAGAGCCTCGAGCAGCAGGGGGTCGACACCATCTTCGGCCTGCCCGGTGGCGCGATCCTTCCCGTCTATGACCCGCTGATCGACTCGTCCATCCGTCACATCCTCGTGCGTCACGAGCAGGGTGCTGGACACATGGCTGAGGGGTACGCGCTCGCCACCGGTCGACCGGGCGTCGCAATGGTCACGAGCGGTCCGGGTGCGACCAACATCGTCACGCCCATCGCCAATGCCCATATGGACTCGACACCCTTGGTCGTCGTGACCGGTCAGGTCGCGTCGAGCGCCATTGGCACCGACGCGTTCCAGGAATGCGACATCACCGGCATCACGATGGGGATCACCAAGCACAACTTCCTGGTGAAGTCGGCTCAAGAGATTCCGCGCGCGGTGGCGGCGGCTTTCCACCTGGCGACCACCGGACGACCTGGTCCGGTGCTGATCGACATTCCAAAGGACGTCGCCCAATCGATGATGGATTGGTGGTACCCGTCCTCGATCGAAGAATATGACCTTCCCGGGTACCGACCCGAGGTCGAGCTCGATGACGACGCCGTTATGCGCGCGGTGGCGCTCATCGCTGAAGCCGAGCGTCCGGTGCTCTACGTGGGTGGCGGCACACTGAAGTCGCGCGCCTCGGCTGAGTTGCTCGCTTTCGCGGAACGGACCAAGATGCCGGTGGTCACCACGTTGATGGCGCGAGGAGCGTTCCCCGACTCGCACGAACAACACCTGGGCATGCCCGGCATGCACGGCACCTACAGCGCCGTGACGGCGATACAGAAGTCTGACCTGTTGATCTCTCTGGGGGCGCGCTTCGACGACCGCGTCACGGGAAAGATCCCGGCGTTTGCGCCTCACGCCAAGGTCATCCACGTCGACATCGACCGAGCCGAATTCAACAAGGTCCGCCACGCCGACGTGGCTATTCAAAGCAACGTGGCGGCGGTGTTGACGGCGTTTGACGGCTACGGCGCGATGCCTCGCAATCTCGATGTCTGGTGGAAGGAGATTCGCGAGTGGCGCGAGCAGTACCCCCTCGTCTATGACGCTCCGACCGTTGAGGGGCCACTTCGTCCTCAACACGTCATCGAAGCAATCGCCGCCAAATCAGGACCGGGGACGATAGTGGCTTCCGGCGTGGGCCAGCACCAGATGTGGGCGTCACAATTCTGGAAGTTCGAAGAGCCCGGCACCTGGGTGAACTCCGGTGGCGCGGGAACGATGGGTTTCGGTGTTCCCTCCGCGATCGGGGCCAAGGTCGGCCGCCCTGATCGGACCGTGTGGTGCATCGATGGTGACGGTTGTTTTCAGATGACCGCCCAAGAGTTAGTGACCGCTCGTTCCGAGGGCATCCCCATCAAAGTGGCGATCCTCAACAACGCGTATCTGGGTATGGTGCGCCAGTGGCAAGAGATGTTCTACGAGGAGCGTTACTCGGAGGTCTACCTCTCGGCCGATTTGCCCGACTACGTCAAGTGGGCCGAGTCAATGGGGTGCGTCGGTCTTCGCGCAACGAATCTGAAGGAGATGCACGAAGTGATCGACGAAGCCAACAAGATCAACGACGTCCCGGTCGTCATCGACTTTCGCACCGACTCCTCGGAGAAGGTCTTTCCAATGGTCGCCTCAGGAGCGAGCAACGACGACATCATGGTCCACCCACTCCAGAGAGGAGGCTCGAAATGAGCGCCACCCCCGAACCCTTTCTGGGCGCCATTGACCACACGCCCGTGCGCCACCACATCTTGTCGGTGTTGGTGGAGAACAAGGCGGGGGTGCTGGCGCGTATCGCGGGACTGTTCGCACGACGTGGTTTTAACATCTACTCCCTGGCCGTCGCGCCTGCGGAGAGTAACGCCCGTTTTTCACGGGTGACCATCGTTGTCGACGCTGAATCCGCACCACTGGAGCAGATTGTTGGCCAACTCGACAAACTGGTCAACGTCGTCGCCATCTCGGATATCTCACCCAAGGATGCGCTTGAGCGTGAACTGCTTCTGGCGACAATCAAGACAGAGGTTGACAACCGGACATCGTTGCTCGACATCATTGCCAACGCCGGCGCCGCCATCGTGGACGTTGACGCCCGGTCGGTGACGGTGATGCTGGCGGCAACCCCGGGGGGATGTGACGAGTTCGAGCGAGCGCTCGAAAGCTACGCCCGAGTCGAGCTGCATCGTACGGGGCGCGTGGCATTACCTAGACTTGGAAAATTGGCTTCGGCCTAAGACGAGAAGAAGATTAAGGAAAGAACGAAACCATGACCACGATGTACTACGAAGCGGATGCCAATCCCGAACTGCTCAAGTCGAAGAAGATAGCCATCCTCGGCTACGGTTCGCAGGGTCACGCGCACGCGCTCAACCTCCACGACAGTGGCTATGACGTGCGCGTGGGACTTCGCCCCGAGTCGTCCTCGGTGCTGAAGGCCGAAGACGCGGGGCTTCGAGTGCTGTCGATCGCGGACGCGTGTGCCGAAGCCGACGTGATCATGGTGTTGGTCCCCGACACCGAGCAGAAGCGCACGTACGACACTGACATCGCGCCACACCTGACTGCGGGCAAGTGCCTCTTGTTCGCCCACGGGTTCAACATCCGATTCAATCTCATCAATCCTCCGGCTGACGTCGACGTTGCCATGGTCGCACCCAAGGGTCCCGGACACCTCGTTCGTCGCACGTACGTCGAGGGTGGTGGCGTGCCCGCGCTGATCGCCGTGCACCAGGACGCCACCGGAAACGCGCACGCGATCGCCCTCGCCTACGCGCACGGCATCGGCGCGACGCGTGCCGGCGTACTCGAGACCACGTTCACCGAAGAGACCGAAACCGACCTCTTCGGCGAGCAGGCGGTGCTGTGCGGTGGAGTCTCGGCACTCGTGAAGGCTGGATACGAGACGCTCGTCGAGGCCGGTTACCAACCCGAGAGCGCGTATTTCGAATGCCTCCACGAGCTCAAGTTGATCGTCGACCTCATGTATGAAGAGGGCATCACCGGCATGCGCTTCAGTGTCTCAGACACCGCCGAGTACGGCGACCTCACCAGGGGTCCGCGCATCATCACCGACCAGGTCAAGGCCGAGATGAAAAAGGTACTCACTGAGATTCAAGACGGCACGTTCGCCGCCGAATGGATCAAGGAGAATGAGATCGGTCGACCGCGCTACCGAGAACTTCGAGACGCCGGCAAGAAGCACCCCATCGAAGACATCGGTAAGAAGCTTCGAAAGATGATGCCGTTCGTGTCGGCGGGTAAGCAGAAGGTCTCCGAGGTTTCGGGTGGTGACACCGACTAACGGTGTTGCGCGGCGTCGACGATGCCGGACAACAAGCCAGGAAAGACGAGTGAGTGAAACGGTACAACGGCGTACCAATACGCTCGACCCAACAGGCCCCGAGGCTTGAAGCGCGCGCGTTGTTCGACGTGCGTACCCGTGGCTGTGGGTTCGATGCGCCACTCCAGCCACGCTTCGCCGGGGAGCAGCATCTCAGCGTGGAATTTGACGAATCGATCAGGAACGAGTTCGTCCACCCGCCAAAAGTCAACGTAGTCACCAACGACGAGCTCGCTCGGGTGGCGGCGCCCGCGGCGTAGACCCGGCCCACCTTGGATCTGGTCGAAGAGTCCGCGCGCGCGCCAGAGCCATTCGCCACGATGCCACCCTTTGGCGCCCCCGAGCGAGGTGATCTCGGCGTAGAGGGCCTCGGGCGTTGCGCTGGAAGTTGCCTCTCTGACGTCGAAGACCTCGGTACTGCCGGCCCAAGAGGGGTCGGTCTCGTACGAACGAAACGGTCGCAGTTCGGCGTCGGTGTAGGCGGTGGGCACGTCGTGACGTGTCGTGGCGCCAAGCGCCAGGTGGATGGCCTCGCGAAGTGACCGCTTCGGTGCACCCAGTTCATCGATCGTCTTGGTGTCGCGCACGATGACCTCGTTGACCAGACTGTCAACCAGCGGGCGCGCCAGTGACGCTGGGACCGGAGTTACCACGCCGACCCAGTGACTCGAGAGACGAGGCGACAAGACGGGGACCGGGATCAGCCAACGTCGGTTGAGTCCCGCTTCTTTCGCGTAGATCTCCATCATCTGTGCGTAGGAGACGATGTCGGGTCCGCCTATCTCGTAGACACCGCTGAGGGCCCGGGGCGCCTCGATGACTTTGACGAGGTAGTCGAGCACATCAGAGATCGCAATTGGCTGGGATCTCGTGCTTACCCATTTGGGAGTGATCATCACCGGCAGTACCTCGACGAGGTGACGCAGCATCTCAAAACTCGCCGAACCCGATCCAATGACCACCGCGGCACGCAACTCGCACACCGGTATCTGCCCGGCGGCGAGGGTCCTTCCGACGCTGTGTCGGCTGGCCAGGTGATCGCTCAGCGCGCTCGCGTCGTCGCCCATGCCGCCGAGATAGATGATCCGTTCGACCGATGCCTCGTGGGCCGCCACACGAAAGTTGAGCGCGTCGGCGGTCTCTCGCTCTACCCAGTCAGCGCCCTCGCCAATTCCGTGCACGAGATAGACCGCGACATCGATGTCCGACATCGCGTCCTCGAGAGGTCCGCCCACAGAACCCTGCACGATCTGGACGTCGTCGTGCCAGGAGACGTGTGACAATTTTTCAGGATTTCGCACCAGACACCGTACGAAATGACCCTCCTCGAGCAGCCTGGGCACGAGTCGACCACCGACGTAGCCAGTGGCGCCGGTGACGAGGACGCGCTTTACGATGAGGACCGTTGGTTCGTCACGTTCCTCATCGTAGCGAGTGTCTAGAGATTCCCAACTATCCAGTTGATGCTGGCGCAGAGAAGTGCGATGTCCTCAGGATCGACGCTCGGGAACATTGCGATGCGCAGCTGGTTACGACCCAACTTGCGGTAGGGGTCGGTGTCAACGATCCCGTTTGCGCGCAGGACCTTTGCGATGACGTTGGCGTCGATCTCGTCCTTGAAGTCGATCGTTCCTACGACGTGACTGCGCTGTGCGGGATTCTGCACGAAGGGGGTCGCGAAGTCCGAAGCCTCCGCCCACGAGTACAGAGTCTCTGCTGAGGTCCGCGAGCGACCGGCCGAGAACGCGAGACCGCCATTCTCGTTGAACCAGGTGATCTGGGA
>JAJXXA010000103.1:0-7958 GCA_021781335.1 Actinomycetes bacterium | reverse complement strand
ACCTTGTTGCGCACGGTTGCTTGACGATGCGACGTGCCCATGTACGTCGTGCCGTCGGCGACGAGTGCCTGCAACTGTTCGGCGCGAATCTTCGAAGGACCTGAGCCGAAGCGTCCGTCGCGTGGGAGCAACTCGGTAGGGATACGGAGGGTGTCTGGGGAACTCATAGACTTGATTCTAGGGAATACCAGATGGAGCGACGTATGAGCACGAGAGTAAGTGACCTCCTGAGTGGCCTCGCCCCCAGTGCGACACTCGCGGTCGACGGAAAAGCCAAGGCCCTGAAGGCCGCTGGAGAGCCCGTGATCGGATACGGCGCCGGTGAACCTGACTTTCCCACCCCAGTGCACATCGTCGAAGCCGCAGCGAAGGCCTGTTATGACCCGAGCAACTACAAGTACACGCCCACCGCGGGTCTCCAGGACTTACGTGAAGCGATTGTCGCAAAATCGAAGCGTGATTCGGGCCTAGAAATATCGCCTAACCAGGTACTGGTGACCAATGGTGGCAAGCACGCGGTGGCGACGGCGTTCATGACGATGCTGAACCCGGGCGACGAGGTGCTCATCCCCGCCCCGTACTGGACAACGTACCCCGAGGCGGTGTATCTGACCGGCGCAAAGCCGGTGGCGGTGATGACCAACGAGGCCAACGGCTTTCGACTCACGGTGGAGGACCTCGAGCGCGCGCGCACCGAGAAGACCAAATTGCTCGTGTTCGTGTCACCCTCGAACCCCACCGGTGCGGTCGTGCGTCCACAGGATGTCGCACAGATCGGTCGTTGGGCCGCTGAACACGACATCTGGGTGCTGTGTGACGAGATCTACGAGCACCTCGTCTATGGTGACGCCGAGCACGTCTCGTTGCCGGTCGTTACCCCCGAACTCGGTGATCGCTGGGTGGTGGTGAACGGCGTCGCCAAGACGTACGCGATGACGGGATGGCGAATCGGCTGGATGATCGGCGCGCCCGACGTGATGAACGCGGCCGTCAACTACCAGAGTCAGACCACCTCAAACATCTCGAACATCTCCCAGCGTGCTGCGGTCGCGGCGCTGACGGGTGATCTCAGCGCCGTTCAGGAGATGCGAACGGCGTTCGACCGTCGACGCATGACGATGACCTCGATGCTCAACGCCATTGACGGTGTGACGTGCCCGATCCCTGAAGGGGCGTTCTATTGCTTTCCGAACGTGACAGGCCTCCTAGGTCGATCGATCGGTGGTCGAGTGGCGAACACGTCGGCTGAGCTGGCGGAAATGCTGTTGGAGACGATCAAGATAGCGGTCGTGCCGGGTGAAGCGTTTGGTACGCCCGGGTACTTCCGTCTCAGCTACGCGTTAGGTGACGACGACCTCGCAGAAGGTCTTGAACGTTTCGCGGCGCTGGTGGCGGCGGGCTGAGCCCGTCGCTCGTTCCCGTAGGCTTAAAGAACTTAACGAAAGGTTTTCACGGTGGCGCGAGTACTTGTATCAGAAGAGATTGCTGACTCCGGACTTCAGGAGTTGCGCAACGCCGGCCACGAGGTCGACATCCGATTGGGCCTCTCGCCCAGCGAGTTGATAGACGCGGTCCAAGGCGCACACGCCCTGATCATCCGTTCGGCGACCCAGGTGGACGCCGCGACGTTAGAGGCGGCGAAGGACTTGATCGTCGTTGGTCGCGCGGGCATCGGACTCGACAACGTCGATGTCGCCAAGGCCACCGAACTCGGCATCATGGTCGTCAACGCCCCGGTCTCGAACATCCTGTCGGCCGCGGAGCAGACAATGGCGCTGCTGCTCGCCCAGGCACGCAACATTCCCCAAGCGCACTCCGCACTGAAGAACGGCAAGTGGGAGCGTAGCAAGTGGGAAGGCGTGGAACTACACGGCAAGACGCTGGGCATCGTGGGACTCGGCAAGATCGGCGCACTCGTGGCGCAACGTGCAATGGCCTTTGGCATGCGCCTAGTCGCCTACGACCCCTATATCGGAGAAGAGCGGGCCCGACACATGGGCATCGAGTTGATGAGCCTCGACTCATTGCTCGCCCAAAGCGACTTCATCACGGTGCACCTCCCGAGGAATAAGGAGACCACGAATCTCTTGAATGCGGAGTCTCTGAAGAAGACGAAGCAGGGCGTGCGGATCATCAATGTCGCCCGTGGCGGGATCGTCAACGAGTCGGACCTCGCCGACGCCATTCGAAGCGGTCACGTGCAGGGTGCCGCACTCGACGTCTTCGAGAAGGAACCGACGACGGAATCGCCGCTCTTCGAACTGGCGTCGGTGGTTGTGGTGCCGCACCTCGGGGCGTCGACCGCCGAAGCGCAGGACAAGGCCGGAGTGACGATCGCTGAGCAAGTGCAACTTGCACTGGCTGGTGACTTCGTTCCCTTTGCCGTGAACGTGGCGGCCGGTGAGGTCTCGAACGTGGTTCGTCCCTTTATGGGTCTCGCTGAAGTGTTGGGGCGTTTCATCGGCGGCCTCCTCGATGGTCAACCCGCGGACCTCGAAGTCGTATATCAAGGAGAGCTGGCCGGCGCTGGAACCAAGATTCTGACCTTGTGCGCGCTCAAGGGTCTCCTCGTGGCGACGGGTCACGAGGGTGTCTCGTTCGTGAACGCGCCCCAACTCGCGCTCGACCACGACTTGACCTATAGCGAATCGGCCAACGTGGACTCCCCCGAGTACGTGAATCTGATCACGGTGCGATCGGGTGTGCACGCGGTCTCGGGCACACTCATGACGATTGGCACTCGCCTTGAGACGCGTATTGTCAGCGTCGATGGTCACAGTGTCGAGATTCCGCCAGCCTCGTCGATGCTCGTCGTTCGAAATGATGACCGGCCTGGCATGATCGGTCGAGTGGGCGTCGCGTTGGGCGAGGCGGACGTGTCGATCAGTTCAATGGCGGTGGGACCTGACGCTGTCACCAAGACTGCGCTCATGGTGCTCTCGACGACCGCGCCGACTCCCGCTTCAGTCGTGGACCGACTGCGCGGTACCGACGGCATCCAGGACATCCACCTCATCACCCTTCGATAGAAGGGGCCTCTAGAAGAGGCTGATGAGGTCGATCCGATCCATGATGTCCTTGGTCAAGAGCGGCATGGCGTCGAGCGCCGTCATATTCTCACGAACCTGATCTGCGGAGGACGCGCCGGTGATGACCGTGGAGACGTTGGGGTTCTTCGCGCACCAGGCCAGTGACAATTGTGTGAGAGAGATGTCGAGTTCGTCGGCGATGACCTTGAGGTCGGCGACCTTCTTGTTGCGAGCTTCATCGGTCAACATGCCGCGAAGCCACTCGTAGCCCGGGAGGGTGGCCCTCGAGCCTTCGGGCACGCCGTTCAGATACTTTCCGGTGAGGAGCCCTGAAGAGAGCGGCGACCAGATCGTCGTACCGAGCCCAATGTCGCTGTAGAGACGTCGATATTCCTTCTCGACGCGGTCGCGCCAGAGGATGTTGTACTGAGGCTGTTCCATCAGGGGCTTGTGGAGGTGGTGACGATCGGCGATGTCGTACGCCGCACGAATTTCGTCTGCGCTCCATTCCGACGTGCCCCAGTACAGCGCCTTGCCCTGGGTGATCATGTCGCTCATTGCCCACACGGTCTCTTCAATGGGGGTCTTCGGGTCGGGGCGGTGACAAAAGACGAGGTCAACGAAGTCAAGCCCGAAGCGCTCGAGTGAATCGTCGATGGCCTGACTGAGGTACTTGCGGTTGAGGGTGTTCTTCATGTTGGGGACGTCATGGATTCCCCAGAAGAGTTTCGTCGAGACCACGTACTCGTAGCGCTTCCAGCCGAGCTCACGAAATGCGGCTCCCATGACGCGCTCAGATTCACCCGCTGAATACGCTTCTGCGTTGTCAAAGAAATTCACGCCGGCTTCTTTGGCCGCACTCAAGCACTCGGCGGCTTGATGGGCCGTCTCGATTTGGCTGGCGTTGGCGAAAGTGACCCAACTGCCAAAGGAAAAGACGCTGACCTTGAGACCGGAGCGACCCAATCGACGATATTCCATCTCTGCCATGATTTCTCCTTAGTGGATTGAAAGGTTGGAAGCGCTACGCCGCGGGCTTTTCGGGCACATCGGGCCACTGTTCGAACGACAGGGGGCCTTGGGCCTTGGGTCGTTTGACCATCATGACCACACCAGCGACAGCGGCTGCGACGAGCAGGAGTAGCGCTAACTTGAAGAATGCCTTGAGGAAGCTCACGATGATTCACATTACTTGGCTTCGCCTCTGGACAAACCGCTCGTTCGATGTACAATCAATGCATGACATTCGGCCCCAGCGAGCTGCTTCTTAGATAGGGCGAGCCTTCGCTCGCCCGTCACCCCCGCTTTCGCGGGGGTTTTTTGTTTCTCGCCGGCCACTACGGAAAGGATGGACATGAGGCCTAACCCTCAGCAGCCCAGCCCGATGGCGTTTACGAAGTACCGCGCGACGGTACCCGTTGACCTACCTGACCGCACGTGGCCGAACAAGCGGCTCGTGAAGGCGCCACGGTGGTGCAGCGTAGACCTGCGCGACGGCAATCAAGCGCTCATCGACCCCATGGACCTTGAACGTAAGAACGTGATGTTCACGCAACTGGTCGACATGGGCTTTAAGGAGATTGAAGTTGGATTTCCCTCGGCCTCACAACCAGACTTCGACTTCGTGCGACACATCATCGAACACGATCTGATCCCGGGTGACGTGACGATCCAGGTGCTCACCCAGTGCCGTGAGGACCTGATCCGTCGCACCTACGAGGCACTGCAGGGTGTCGATCGGGCGATCGTGCACTTCTACAACTCGACCTCGACCCTGCAACGTCGCGTCGTGTTCGGCCTTGACATGCAGGGCATCCAAAAGATTGCGACCGACGCGGCGGCCCTGTGCAAGAGCCTCGAAGCGACATCGCCATCGACCGAGTTCTTGTACGAGTACTCGCCCGAGAGCTTTACCGGCACCGAACTCGACTACGCCCTTCAGGTGTGCAACGCAGTCGTCGATGTCATCGATCCGACCCCCGAGCGCCCGTTGATCTTGAATCTTCCTGCGACGGTCGAGATGTACACGCCGAACCTCTACGCCGACGCCATTGAGTGGTTCTCGAGGAACGTTGATCGCCGTGACAGCGTCGTCATCTCGCTGCACCCGCACAACGACCGAGGTACGGGCGTCGCCGCGGCCGAACTCGGCGTACTCGCGGGAGCGGACCGCGTGGAAGGGACGTTGTTCGGGAACGGGGAGCGTACGGGCAACGTGGACGTGGTGAACCTGGCGCTCAATCTCTTCTCCCAGGGAGTCGATCCGGAACTGGACATTCGAGACATCGACAAGGCCCGACACGTCGCCGAGTTCGCCAATCGGCTGCCGGTTCATATGCGCCACCCTTACGTAGGCGAGTTGGTCTACACCGCGTTCTCGGGTTCACACCAGGACGCGATCAAGAAGGGTATGCAAGCCATCGGTGACTCCTATGACGTGTGGGAGGTGCCCTACTTGCCAATCGACCCCAAGCACACGGGCCGCACGTACGAAGCCATTATCCGGGTGAATTCTCAATCGGGCAAAGGTGGCGTCGCCTATCTCTTGAGCACCGAGCACGGCCTGGACCTGCCTCGCGCGATGCAGGTCGAATTCTCCAAGAGAGTCCAAGAACTCACCGAAGAAACGGGTACCGAGATCTCGCCCGCCGAGATCTGGGACGTCTTCACGACGACCTATCAGCCACAGAACCCGGCGATTCAACTCCTGTCGAGCGAGGTCTCGGCCGACCAGCACAATACGCGGATTTTCGCGCAATTGGTCGTCAACGGTCAGCACGTGACCGTGAAGGGCGAGGGCAACGGTCCGATTGATGCGCTCATGGCCGGGTTGCGCGATGAGATGGATGTCCAGTTCAAGGTGCGTGACTACCACGAGCATGCGCTGACCGCTGGATCCGAGGCGTCGGCGGTCGCGTACGTCGAGGCCGAAGGCGTCGATGGCACCACGTGGTGGGGTGTCGGCATGAGCTCTTCGATCCTCGACGCCTCACTCGAGGCGGTCATCTCCGCGGCGAATCGTCGACGCTGAGCAGAGACGCCGGTAACCTGTTGGCATGAGATTCCACACCACCGCACTCCTCTTGGGGTGGGGAGCGGTGCTCATAGGGGTGGTGGGGGTCTGGGCGCAATTTCGTCGCGCCAGCCAACTCGGCGTAGAGGGCGTCTCACTCGCCACGTGGGTGTTGTTTGTCTACATGGGGGTCTTTTGGATCACGTACGGAGCGGTCTCGGCGCATTCCTGGGAAGTGGTGCTCGGTAGCCTCATCGCGTTCCCCATCCAGGTGGCGATCGTGGTTCGACTGCGTCCGTGGCGCGAGTGGAAGATTCTGGTCCTCGCATTTGGCTTCTTCCTGGTGACCTGCCTTATTCCCACGATGCTGTGGGGCTGGGCTGGTGGCGTCTACGGCATTGGGGTGACCATGACCCTCACGAGGACCCCTCAGATTGTCGAGCTGATCCGCGTGCGAGAGGCGTCGGGCGTGTCGGTAAATTCGTGGTTGCTCGGTGCCGCCGGTTCGGGGATGTGGGTCATCTACTACAGCGGGGTCCACTTGTGGGCGCCGCTCATCGCCACCGGATTCGCGGGTGTTGCGAGTGCGACCATCGCGCTTCTTGGTGCCTGGCGACACGCCCAAGCACGCCAACGTATGGTCGCGAGCGAAGTCTTCGTCGCCTGAAGCCTCGCGCGGTTCTTCAGCGCATCCGTGCGGCCGTGCGTCGCCATTTCTTGTTGAGCATGAAAAGACCTTTGAGTTCGCGAGCCTTGTGCCGGTAGACGGCGACACTCGTCGGATCAGGAAGGAACACTCGCGCGGGCGTCGAGTTCTTTCCCAGGTCGTCGAATGAACGACGACCGAGCGACACCGAAGCGGCCAGAGCCATGCCTCGGAGTTGTGCGACCATCGGATCTCGGACCTGATGGACTTCGCGTCCGAGCGTGTCGGCGAAGATCTGGCACCATAACGTCGATTGCGCTCCGCCTCCGACCAGCCGTATTGGCGTGAGTGAGGTTCCTGCGAATTTCTCGACGTGAGAAAAGAGCCAGGCGCTGTTGGCCGCCACGCCCTCGAGTACGGCGCGGATCATGTCGGCGGTGCTCGAGGTCATCGAGAGGTTGGTGAAGCCGCCCCGCGCCGACTTGTCGTCGATCGGCGAGCGTTCGCCCGCGAGCCATGGCGTGAAGATCACACCGCGAGCGCCAGGCGGCGAGGTTGCCGCGAGCGCCGTCATCTCGTCGAAGGTCATCGGCTGGCCTTGGGCTGCGAGAATGCCTTGGAGCCACTCGAGTGCCTTGGCGCCAGTCTCTTGGTTGTCGATGATCTGATAGGTGCCGTGCGTGAGACCTGGCACTGACGCGATGGAGTGCAAGATGTCGGTCTTCTTCTTTGGTACCGGACAGCTGATCCATGAGGTCGTCGACAAGGCGACGTGCGTCGCGTGCAGTGTCGTCGCCTCCGCACCGTACGCGGCGGCGTGCAGGTCGGGCAGCCCTGTGAGTACTGTCACGTCGTTACCTAGCCCGAGGCGTCGCGCCGTATCGGGGGTCAGCGGCCCGAGGGCGGTGCCCGTGCGAACAAGCGGGGGAAGCTTGTCAGCGCTGAGACCCACCAGGCCTAGAAGAGAGGGGTCGTACGCCAGTCGTTCGAGTTGTCGATTATCCGTGAGCCACATGGCGAGTCGCGAAGCGTGCGTGGCGGAGGCGACGCCACAAAATCGCATGGTGAGATAGTCAACAGGCTCCATGAACCATCGGGTGCGTGCGCACAGTTCAGGCTGTTCATGGGCGAGGTAGAGCATGTGGCCAATGGGGTCCGCGCCCGAGAGTGAGGGTGCGCCACCAGTCTTGCGGATGAAGCGTGCGATGGCACCCGCCCGATATCCCTGGACTGGCCCGCCGATCGCGCGTCGCGTGTAGGGGCCACCGCG
>JAJXXA010000061.1 GCA_021781335.1 Actinomycetes bacterium | reverse complement strand
GGACTGGTCAGGCACTCGAATGCGCTGCACACCGACGTGGTGCACATCCTGATCGTCGGCGTGCTCGCGGGCGTCACCGGCATCATCTCGCGCCAGTACGTCTTTCGTACGGCGTACAACGTCGAGGCGGATCTGCGTTCGCTGATCTATGAACACCTGACGTGGCTCTCTTTTAGCTTCTACGACCGAGTGCAATCGGGACAGCTGATCAGTCGCGCGAACAGTGACATCCGAAGCGTCCAGATGTACTCGACCTTCGCACCCCTCATCCTCGTGCAGTCGTTCATCGGCGTGATCGCTTTCGGCTTCATGCTCTCCATCAGCGTCCCCCTGGCACTCGTGGCGATGCTCATCATGCCGGTGCTCTATTTCGTGGGCATTCGCATGCGCAAGGTCCTCTTTCCAATCTCGTGGATCACCCAAGCACGACTCGCGGACGTCGCCACGATCGTCGACGAGAACGTCAACGGCGTGCGTGTCGTGAAGTCCTTCGCCCAAGAAGAAGCCGAGATCAACCGCCTCGCCGACGCCGCCGAGCGGGTGGCGTGGTCGTACATCAAGGATGCCCAAATTCGCGGCATCTGGTCGCCGTGGGTGCAGAATCTGCCCCAAGTCGGTCTCGCACTCGTGTTGCTCTTCGGTGGTTGGATGGTCTTTGAAGGTCGCCTCGGTCCGGGAGCGATCCTCTCTTTCAACGTCTATCTGCTGATGCTGCAGGCTCCGTTCATGATGCTCGGCCAGCTCGTCATGATGGGCCAGCGCGCTAAGGCCAGCGCGGAGCGGATCTTCGAGATACTCGACGAGAATCCCGACATCGTCGAGCGCCCAGGGGCCTATGACCTCGTTGATGTCGAGGGCGCCATTGATTTCAACCACGTGCAGTTCTCATACGCGAATACCGCGCCGATCCTCAGCGACTTCAATGTCCACATCGATGCCGGCGAGACGGTGGCGATAGTCGGACGTACTGGTTCGGGCAAATCCACCATTGCTCGATTGGTGGACCGGTTCTATGACGTCAACGAGGGCTCGATCCTCATCGACGGCCACGACATCCGAGACGTGACCCTCGCGTCGTTGCGCTCTGCGGTGGGCGTCGTGCTCGACGAGGCCTTCCTCTTTTCGATCTCGATCCGCGACAACATCGCCTACGGACGCCCGGACGCCTCGATTGAAGAGATAATCGCCGCGGCCCACGCCGCTAATGCGCACGAGTTCATCTCGCGCCTGCCCGAGGGCTACGACACCGTCATTGGTGAGCGCGGCTACACCTTGTCAGGGGGGCAACGTCAACGCATCGCCATCGCGCGCACCTTGCTCGTCAACCCACCCATTCTGATCCTGGACGACGCCACGAGCGCCATCGACGTCCACGTCGAAGCGGGCATCTACGAAGCCCTCGGTCGGCTCTTGCAACAGCGCACCACCATTGTCATCGCGCATCGGATCTCGACGATCGCGTTGGCGAGTCGCGTGATCCTGCTCGATGCCGGCCGTGTCGTCGCGACGGGCACGCATGAGCAACTCCTTGCGAGTACCCCCCTCTACGCCGAGGTGCTCGCGCAAACCACCCGGGAGGGCGAGTAGTGGCGTGGGGTGGCGGCTGGGGTGGCGGTGGCGGGATGTTCGCGTCCTCGTCCAACACGGGCCTGCCATTTGGCGGCATACCGAGCGAACTTATGGAAGGTGCGAACAAGATACTCGCCACTGAACCAGCCCACGCACCATCGGCGCTGGTGTTCCACCAGCGTCCGAGCGCGAAGGAACGCCAGCGCTTGACGTTGCCTCGGATGCTGCGCGAGTATCCCTTGTTCGTCGTTCTCGGTTCGCTGTTGGTGATCGTGATCAGTCTCGTGATGCAGGCGGGACCGTTGCTGACCGAATACGCGATCAACAACGGCATGATCGGCAGACACCGTTCACTTCGGGTGATCGCGGTGTGCGGCACGATCTACCTGCTCCTCGCGGTGGCGAGTTCGCTGTTGCAGCGCGCCCAAGTCGACGTGACGGGCAGGCTCGCGTCACGGGTCATGCACGACCTTCGTATCAGGGTCTTCGTCCACTTCCAACGCCTCAGTCTCGACTTCTTCACCGAAGAGAAGGCGGGAGTCTTGATGAGTCGCATGACCAGTGACATCGAGAACCTTCAGCAATTGATTCAAGACGGCATCAGCTCCTTCGCCGCACAAGGTCTCACGATGATCGTCATCACGATCATCCTCTTCGCCACCAACGTCACGCTGGCCCTCTGGACGGTGCTGCTGGTGTTGCCCACACTGTTCGTCTTTTCCGTCTGGTTCCATCGCGCCTCAGAGAAGGGGTATCTGCTCAGTCGCGACCGAATCGCCAACGTGCTCGCCGACCTCTCCGAGTCGCTCTACGGCATCCGCGTGGTCACCGCCAACAATCGCCAGCGTCGCAACATCGAGAACCACCGCCATGTCGTGGGCGCCTACCGAGACGCGAACAACTACACCGGACGCGTGAGCGCCATCTATGGACCGTCGACCAATATGCTCGGCATCCTCGGGACCGGGCTGCTGCTCGGCATCGGCGGGCGCATGGTCATAAACCACCAATTGACCGTTGGCGCGCTGATCGCCTTCTTCTTGTACCTCAATCGCTTCTTTCAACCGATCCAGCTACTCGTCCAGCAATACAACTCGCTCCAACAAGGTCGCTCGTCGGTCATCCGACTTCGAGAACTGCTCGAGACTGCGCCGAGCGTCGAGGAACGAGAAGACGCCGCGACGCTGCCCACCATTGAAGGCCGCATCACTTTCGAGCACGTGAGTTTTGGCTACAACAACGACAACATGGTGCTCAACGACATCAATCTCGAGATCGCCCCGGGCGAATCGGTGGCGTTCGTCGGTCCCACCGGCGCGGGGAAATCCACGATGGCCAAGTTGGCCAACCGCTTCTACGACCCGAGCGCAGGGCGCGTCCTACTCGACGGCGTCGACATCCGCGACGTCACCCTGCACTCACTGCGCTCCCAACTCGGCGTCGTCCCCCAGGAGGCGTTCTTGTTCGCGGGTTCGATCCGCACCAACTTGAGTTTCGGCCGCTCGAACATCACCGACGCGCAGATCGAAGAGGCGATCGACGTCGTGGGACTGCGAGATCTGATCAGCCGCCTCCCCGATGGCGTCGACACCATCGTGCACGAACGCGGCCAGACCCTGTCCGCTGGCGAGCGTCAACTGCTCGCACTCGCCCGGGCATTCCTCGCGCGTCCTCGCGTGCTCATCCTCGATGAAGCGACCTCGTCACTCGACCTACAGAGTGAGACCGTCATCGAACATGCCCTGGACCGTCTCCTCGAAGGGCGATCGGCGATACTCATCGCGCACCGACTCACCACCGCCCAACGCGCCAACCGCATCGTCGTGATCGACCAGGGCAGCATCGTCGAAATCGGTACACCGCGCGAACTTCTCAGTCGCGGCGGACCCTACGCGGCGATGTACGAAGCGTGGCTCGCCTCAGGCGGTCGCGACGCGACGCGCGATGAGGACTAGCTACATCAAGCCCTTCACGGTCTCGATCAATGAGGCGGCGCTCTGACCCGCTTGGGGGATGGGGTGCACTTGCAGGTGGGTCACGCCCGCGGCCTTGAAGGCGGCGATTCGTTCGGCGACGTAGCTCTTGGGTCCACAGAGTGTGGTGAGCTCCAGGAACTCTTCGGGCACCGCGGCTTCCGCTTCGCGCTTCTTGCCGTCGAGGTAGAGGTCTTGGATGACCTCCGCCTCCTTCTCATAACCGTAACGAATCGCCAGTT
>JAJXXA010000041.1 GCA_021781335.1 Actinomycetes bacterium | reverse complement strand
AATAGACCGGTCGATACATCTCGTTAATGAACGCATTGATGTTGCTTACCGAAAAGTAGGTGCAGGACATGTAGGGGAATATCCAATTGGGGCTGGCACCCGGACCTTCAGCAAAGGTGATTGTATTCTTCGCGTTACTGGCGCTTGCGGCACCACTAACGGTCGGAGCGACGAGACCTAATGACAACGAACCGGCGACTGCACCGATCGTTACCATCAGCCTCAATTTATTCTTTAATTGCATATTGATATTGCCTCCCTGAACCACCTGAATGGTTACCTTCAATTTGCCCACCCCAAAAAGTGGATTAGTGGCCACTGTATCGGGGCCTATCAGGCGCGACAAGTTCTAAGGAGAAAGATAAAGGGATTCAATAAGAGACTAAGAATGTCAAAATTGGGCGAAATATGATCAGGTTCCAAACGATTTATTGCCGAATCGCCTGAGAAATAATACCCTCCGACGAGGGATTATCAAAATTGAACCCGGACTCGCTCAAGAGTCTCGGTGTGACTCGCTGACTCGAAAGCACTGCCTGAGTGGCAAGTTCACTCCCCAGGGCGAATTTGAGTGCAAATGCTGGAACTCGAACGAAAGCGGGTCGGTGTATTTCATTTGCGAGAATTTTTGTGAACGTGCGGTTCGTTACGGGCTCGGGCGACACCAGATTCACTGGTCCGCTCAAGCGATTGTCGAGAACCCAGAGGATTGCGCGTACCTCGTCGCGAAGCGAAATCGGACTCAGCCACTGATCGCCGCTCGCCAGTGGTCCGCCGAGGCCAGCTCGAAAGAGCGGTAGTTGTCTCTTCAGCGCCCCGCCATGGCGGCTCATTACTATGCCTGTGCGAAGGAGTGCGAGCCTTCTCCCCGAACTCGTCCACGGCTCGGCCGCGCGTTCCCACTGCACGCACACGTCGGAGAGAAAACCGTCGCCTCGCTCCGAGGTCTCGTCGAGCACCTCATCGCCTCGAGCACCGTAGAAGCCAATCGCCGAACCGCTGGCAAGGAACTCCGGCCCCGAGGTCATTGAGGAGAGCGCTTGGACCAACAGTGTCGTTGACGCGACCCGTGAGCGCATGATCTCGAGTTTTCTTTGCGTACTCCACCGCTTGTCAGCAATCCCGGCCCCCGCCAAGTGCACGACCCCATCTAGTGCGCCGATGCGTCGAAGGTCCCCCTCGTCGATGAGACCGCGAGAAGGGTCCCATCGAACGGAACTGGCACTGGTCGCTTGACTCGTTGGGCGAACGAACGGTGTGACTTCATCACCTCGCTCGGTGAGCGCGGCGACCAACGCAGTACCAATGAACCCCGAGGCGCCGGTGACGGCGATTTTCATAATGACTCCCAGGCCTCGAGTATTACCGTCGAAAGCTGATCGGGGTTCGAGAGGTGCGCACCGTGGTTGGCGTGGGGTATTTCGCGCACCTGAATGAGTGGGTTGGCGAGCTGAAGGCGCCCACCCAGTTCACGGTAGTAGTCGGCGATGATTCCGTCACCGTGCACATACAAGGTGGGCGTCTTCAGATCCGCGAGATCAAAGGCCGGCTCGCCTGTTCGAAGTCTCGTCAAGTCGCTCAAGAGTGCAGGCCCATCGAGGCGGCGCGATTGTTGCTCGCGCTCGCTCAGTCGCTCCCACGCACTATTGGAGACCATGCGTCGAAAGAACACCTCCGCTTCATAGGCGGCGTCGGTGCTCAGCGTCGCACGAGACGATTCTCGTGCCAGCACCCAGGGGAGCGGCGATTCATAAGCGATCACCAACTGCGCACTGGACGGCGACGCAATCGCCGCGCCCATGGCGATGAGTCCTCCGAAACTGTGGCCAAAGTAGATGACCGGGCCAAGCGTCTCTTCGCGATCGGCAATTGCTAGTAGATCCTCAATGTGGTCGTTCAGTGTTAGCGGGCCTAGCGAACGAGAGCCCTGGTAGCCGCGCCGATCGTATGCGACGAAATTGAAGGCGTCACTTCGTCGAGCGAGTCGGGCAAATGATCCGCCGCGGTCCAGGCCGCCGTGAACGCAGATCACGGTCGCCAGTGCGTCTTCGACCCGTCGCTCAGCGACAGCCAGTCCGGGGACCGGCGACTCGGTGAGGGCGTGGAGCCCTCGAGGGGGATGTGCGCCAGAACTCATCCCCGAAACTTACCGGTCAAAACCGATCGTCGTCCTTACGAGAGGATGGTTCGCGCCCCTAGGCTAGAAGGCGTGACTACGCCCCCAGAAATTTCCTCGAGCCGCGCGCACCATGGTTCCTTCGGACCCAATGCGTGGCTCGTCGATGACATGTACGACCGTTTTCTCGCCGACCCCAATTCGGTGTCGGAGAGTTGGAAGGAATTCTTCGCCGACTATCAACGTTCGACCGTGCCCAGTGTCGCAACGCTGGTGAGTCCTGCGCCGTCGGCCAAGCCACCTGTGGCCATTGACGAGGAGGCCACGCCACTTCGTGGTGCGGCTGCACGAATCGTTACGAACATGAACGCCAGTCTCGCCGTGCCCACCGCCACGAGTGTGCGCACCGTCTCGGCACGGTTGCTCGAGATCAATCGCACCGCCCTCAATGAGTCCTTGGCGCGATCAAGCGGTGCCAAGGTGTCGTTCACGCATTTCATCGCGTTCGCCATTGTCCAAGGCCTCTTGGAGATTCCTTCGATGAATGCCACGTTCGTCGAAGCTGTTGATAAGAAGGGGACCCCCGGCGTTCGCCATCATGAGCACGTCGGCCTCGGTCTTGCTGTTGATGTGCAACGTCCAGACGGCACGCGCAACTTGCTCGTGCCCGTGATCGCAAACGCCGACACCATGGACTTTCGCGAGTTCCTTCTCGCGTACGAGACGCTCGTGCGTAAGGTCCACAGCGGTACGTTCGGCGCCGATGACTTCGTTGGGGCGACGGTCTCTCTGACGAACCCCGGGACACTCGGTACCGTGCAGTCAGTACCTCGACTCATGCCGGGTCAGGGCGCAATCTTTGGCGTTGGAGCGCTCGCCTGGCCGGCCGGCTTCGAAGCGGCGGACCCACGAGCGCTCGCGGAACTGGGTGTGGGCAAGGTGATGACGCTGACCTCTACCTACGACCACCGCATTATCCAAGGCGCGGAGTCGGGTCTGTTCCTCAAGTTTGTCGCTGAGTGTCTCATGGGCGGCCACGATTTCTACGAGTCAATCTTCGCGTCGCTTGGTGTGCCGTACGAACCTTCGAAGTGGTCAAACGATCACAATCCTGTGGTCGGCGAAGGTGACGCCGAGCGGATCTTGAAGCAGATCCGCGTCCAGGAGTTGATCAACATGTACCGCATGCGAGGTCACCTGAACGCCCACCTCGACCCATTGAGCAGTGAACCGCCACCACTTCACTCTGAACTGGACTTGGCTACCTACGGCCTCACCATCTGGGACCTCCAGCGGTCATTTGTCGTGAACGGACTGGCTGGACGGCGCGAGGCGACCCTCGAAGAGGTACTCGGCATCCTTCGCGAAGCGTATTGTCGCACGATTGGTATCGAGTACGGCCACATCATGGATCCGGCTCAGAAACGGTGGATCCAAGAGCGCATTGAAGGCGTGAAGCCCACGATGAGCAAAGAGGAGCAGCACCGTGTCCTCGAAGCGCTGAACGAAGCCGAAGTCTTCGAGCGGTTCCTGCATTCTCGCTACGTGGGTCAGAAGCGCTTCGGCCTCGAGGGTGGGGAATCCACGATTGTGGCGTTGCAGACCATCCTCGATGTGGCGGCGGACCAGGGCGTCCGTGAGGCCGTGATCGGGATGGCGCACCGCGGTCGCCTCAACGTCCTCGCGAACGTGGTGGGTAAGTCCTACAGCGATATCTTCTCAGAGTTCGAGGGCAACCTCGATCCCGAGAGCGTCCAGGGAAGCGGTGACGTCAAGTACCACAAGGGTTCCCACGGTGTGTTCAAGAACCCGCGGGGCGCCACCATTGAGGTCTCCATGGCGTCGAACCCGTCGCACCTCGAAGCCGTGAGCCCGGTCGTCGAAGGGATCGTTCGAGCTAAGCAGGACCTCGTGATACGACCCAGTGACGGCACGCAGTGGCCGCTCAGGGCGGATCATTTTCCGTACCTGCCAATCCTCATTCACGGCGACGCGGCATTCGCGGGTCAAGGGGTGGTCGCCGAGACGCTTAATCTCTCCCAGCTTTCGGGTTACCGGGTCGGGGGTGCGATCCACATCGTCATCAATAATCAAGTGGGCTTCACAACGGCGCCAGAGTCCGCCCGCTCGAGTTTCTATCCCACTGACGTGGCCAAGATGATCCAAGCACCGATCTTTCACGTCAACGGCGACGATCCCGAAGCGTGCGCGCGCGCGGCTCGACTGGCCTACGACTATCGCGCCACCTTCCAGCGTGACGTGGTCATCGATATCGTTTGTTACCGTCGTCACGGACACAACGAAGGTGATGACCCGAGCTACACCCAGCCGCAGATGTACAAGATCATCGACCAGATGCGATCGGTGCGCAAGATCTACACCGAGACGCTGGTGCGACGCGGCGATATCTCCATTGAGCAGGCCGAAGCGGAACTGGACCAGTTCAACGCCCGTCTCCAAAGCGTGTTGGATGAGGTGCGCACGGTGCCGGTACCGACACTCGAGGGAGTGCCGGTGGCGGAGGTGCCACTGGACCAACCCGCGCCACCGACTGGTGTTGACCGTGCGACGTTGCTCGAGATTGCAGAAGCCACCGTCAGCGCACCCGAAGGCTTCACGATCCATCCGAAGCTAGAGCGTCAGTTCGCCCAGCGACGAGCCATGGTCGAGGCCGGCGAAGTCGACTGGGCGCTGGGCGAAGCGCTGGCCTTCGGCTCGTTGGTGAAGGGTGGCTCGAATGTTCGCCTGATGGGTCAGGACTCTCGTCGAGGAACGTTCTCTCACCGTCACGCGGCACTCATTGACTATGAGAATGGGGCTCAGTACGTACCCCTCGCCAACTTAGGCTCCGACGCGTTCTTTACGGTCCGCGACTCGTTCTTGAGCGAGTACGCCGCGCTCGGCTTCGAGTACGGATATTCCGTTGAGGCGACGAACACGCTCGTCGCGTGGGAGGCCCAGTTCGGCGACTTCGTCAACGGTGCCGAGATCATCATTGACAATTTCCTCGTCGCAGCTGAAGACAAGTGGGGTCAACACGCGAGTCTCGTGATGTTGTTGCCCCACGGTTACGAGGGGCAGGGTCCCGAACACTCGAGCGGTCGAATCGAGCGGTTCTTGTCCTTGTGCGCGCGAAATAACATCCGCGTCGCACAACCAACGACGTCAGCCCAGTACTTCCACCTGCTTCGAAGCCAGGTGCTCCGTGAGCACATCACACCGCTCATCGTCTTCACGCCCAAATCGATGCTGCGTGCCGTGCAGACACGTTCGCCCCTCACGTTGTTCGAGCAGGGCTCGTTTCAGACTGTGCTCGACGACCCCACGGGCGATCCGTCATCGGTCACGCGTGTGATCCTCGCCTCGGGCAAGATAGCTCACGAGGCGCTGGCTCATCGAGATGAGATCGGTGCCACGTCGGTTGCGGTCGTGCGCGTAGAGCAGCTGTATCCGTGGCCGACGAGCGAGATCGAGCGCGTGCTCGCTCGCTATCCACAACTCGGCGAGGTCGTCTGGTTGCAAGAGGAACCCGAGAACATGGGTGCGTGGCCGTTCGTGCATCTCCAGATGCACGATCAGTTCCGCGGCACCAACGTGCGTCATGTCGCGCGCGCCGAGTCCGCGAGTCCGGCGACCGGTAGCGGGCTCGTGCACGCCGCCGAGCAGGCCGATCTTCTACGTCGGGCGATCGGATGAGTTCGGCGAAAGCCAACCGGCTCCGCGTCGTTGTCGATGGCTCCAATCTTGCGACCGAGGGACGAACCATCCCAAGCCTCATCCAGTTGGATGAGGCGGTGCGGTCCTTTCTCGAGGAGAATCCGCACGCTGAGGTGATCGTGGTCGTGGACGCAAGCTTCGAGCATCGCGTGGCCTCCGGCGAGCGGTCGCGATTCAAAGAAGCCGAGTTGGCCGGTGAGATAGTGACGCCTCCCGCCGGTGCCATCGGGCGCGGTGACGCATTCATTTTGAAGATCGCCCAGCGCATCAATGCGCTCGTATTGAGCAATGACTCGTTCCAAGAGTTCCACGACGAGTACCCCTGGCTCTTTGAACCCGACCGGCTGATCGGCGGTAAGCCCGTAAAGGGTGTTGGCTGGGTCTTCACCCCGCGCATCCCCGTTCGTGGGGTGAAGGCGTCTCGCACGGTGAAGAAACTGACCGTCACCCTCCCCGACGGCGTGAAGCCGACCATTGGCACGACCATCACTCCTGTCAAGGCGACCAAGCCCGCCGCCAAGAAGGCGCCGAAGAGCGCCAAGGCGGCGGCCAAGGTCACAAAGAAGGTCGCCAAAGCCGTCGAGGGTGCGCCAAAACTAACCGAGGCACCGGTGAAGAAGGTTGCGCGCAAGGCCCCCGCCCCTAAGAAGCTGGCGGCGTCGAAGCCGTCCGCGAGCGTCACCAAGAAGTCCACAAAGCCTGCGCCAATCGCCGTCGAGAGCCCGGTGAGTCAACCGGCGCCCGCACTTCGTCGCGGTCGTCAGCCCGTTAACCCTGAGGCGGATTTCAACTTGTTCAAGACTTCGAGCAAGATCGGCGCAAAACTCGAAGGTGAAGTGACGGCGTTCACCTCACACGGTGCGGTCATAAAAGTCACTTTGAAAAATGGCAATCAAGTGGAGTGTTACGCACCCACGACGTCGCTGGGAGACCCCGCACCGGCGCGAGCGCGCGACGTACTGAAGCGTGGCGATGTCCGCGCCTTTCGTTTGGTGAATGTTGACGTCGATCGTCGCATCGCGGAACTGGCCCTGGCGTGAGCGCGCTCTCACTTGATCCTGCTCACTGGTTGCCCCACCGTCCTCCCTTCTTGCTGCTCGATGAGATGGTGAGCATTGAACCGGGCGTTCGCGCGAGTGGGTTATGGACGCTTCGTGGCGATGAGTGGTTTTTCGCGGGACACTTCCCGGGTCGCCCGACGACGCCGGGGGTCCTGCTGCTCGAATCGATCGCGCAGTGTGGTGCTGTCGCCGTGCTGGCTGATGAGCGGTTCGCCGGTCGTCTCCCGCTCTTTGGTGGTGTCGAGAGCGCGAGATTCCGACGCCAGGTCGTGCCGGGCGACAGTGTGCTCCTCGAATGTGAGATGACCCAGCTCTCGGCTCGAGGTGGCAAGGGACACGGGCGTGCGACACTCAATGGGAAGGTGGCGGTCGAGTCGCAGCTGCTGTTCATTCTCGCCGACGCTTCGTGAAGATCGTCACTTGGAACGTCAATTCTCTGACTGCTCGTCTTGCTCGCGTCACCCAGTGGTTGAGCGAGCATGAACCAGACGTGGTGCTCTTGCAAGAAACCAAACAGACCGACGCGAAGTTCCCCTTCGCACATTTCGAAGAGCTCGGCTATGAATCAGCGCACTACGGACAGGGGCAGTGGAATGGTGTCGCCATTCTTTCGCGCGTGGGACTGAAGGACGTGACGCGCGGCTTCGGCGATGGTGACCCCGAAGCCAGGGTCATGAGCGCGCAGTGTGGTGAGGTACGGGCCTTCACGTGCTACGTGCCCAATGGTCGAGCGCTCGACGATCCGCACTACACCTACAAGCTCCGCTGGCTCGACACGTTGAGCGGCGTCATCGCGAACGCCGATCGCGAGGCCCCCTTGATCGTGGGCGGGGACTTCAACGTCGCTCCGACCGATCTCGACTGCTACGACCCGCAGGCATTCGAAGGTGCCACCCACGTCAGCGAGCCAGAGCGCGAAGCGCTGCGCGGACTCGAACGCGCGGGTCTTCGCGATTTGACGCGAGCGCTGCACCCAGACGAGCCGTGCTTCTCGTGGTGGGATTATCGAAACGGCGCGTTTCATCGGGGCTGGGGACTTCGTATCGACCTGCTCTACGTCAACGCATCGCTCTTCGAACGCGCCACGGCCAGTTACGTTGACCGCGACGCGCGAAAAGGCGAGAAACCTTCTGACCACGCACCCGTCGTCGGTGAGTTTGCGCTTAGCTAAGGCCCTTGGGCAACATCACTTCGATAAAACTCGGACCGGGCGTGGCGTAAGAACGCATGAGCGCCGACACGAGCTCCTCGGCCGTGGTGACTCGCCGACTCGGCACGCCCAGCCCTGTGGCCACGCTGCAAAGGTCTAGGGCGGGTTCGTCGAGGTCGAGCATTCGCTGGCTGGTGGCGCCTTCAGATACCGCGCCGACTCGCTGGCGCTCCAGATTCAAGATGGCGTAACTGCGGTTCGAGAGCGCGACGACTGTCACGGCGAGTTGCTCGCGCGCCATGGTCCACAGCGCCTGGGGTGTGTACATCATCGAGCCGTCCGCTTCGAGTGCGAGGACGCGCTGCCCACTGCCCACTGCTGCGCCGAGTGCCACGGGCAAGCCGAAACCAATAGATCCACCGGTCAGGGTCATCCACCGGTGCGGGGGTGAGGACTGCGTCGCAGCGAACAAGTGCACGCCCGCGGTGTTGGACTCATCGGCGACGATGAGGTCGTCGGGCATCGTCGCGCCGATTGCTGCCGCAAACGAGGGTGTCGTCAGGGCACCGCTCGGCGCGAGGGGGATCTCGCCGGGTGCGAGGTGTACGGTCGGCGCCCTCAACTCCTCGACCAACGCGGTGAGTGTGCGACCCGTATCGACGCCGGGCGGTGCGAGGGCGATAACTTCGCAGTCGTCAGGCGTGAGGCGACTCGGGACATCAGGATACGCAAAGAATCCCACCGGTGTCTGGGCGCCGATCAGGATAAGCACCTCGACGTCTCGAAGCTGGGCGATCGCGAACTCGCTCAAGTAGATCAGACGCTCGGGACTCGGGATGCCCGCGCCACGCTCCATGATCGACGGGAACGTCTCGCAGATGACGCGACTCTGCGTCGCGCGCGCGACCCGCTCGGCGAGCAGGAGCTGGGTGGACGTGAGGGAACCGCCACCGAGGAAGAGGGCACACTTTCGAGTGCGCAGGGCGTCCAGCGCGCGCCGAATGGTTGCGTCGTCTGGCTCTTCGGGCATTGAAACGGTCGCTTGGGGCCACTCACCGGGCGGTGACGTCAACTCCCCCCACGACGCGTCTGCGGGCAGCACCAACGTCGCGACGCCACCCGGGGGCGCGAGCGCGGCGCCGATCGCGTCGGCCGTGTCGCGGGCGACATCGTCGGGCCGCATCGTTCGTCGCTGCCAACCCTCGAGTGCCGATGCCACCGACATGATGTCGCTCTGTAGGGGGGCATCGAACTGTGCGTGGTACGTCGCGTGGTCGCCCACGATGTTGATCAACGGCGTATGGGCCCGACGAGCATTGTGCAAGTTCGCCCAGCCGTTCGCGAGACCAGGCCCGAGATGTAAGAGCGTCGCTGCTGGTGTTCCGCGCACACGTCCGTAGCCATCAGCGGCACCGGTAGCGACTCCTTCGAAGAGGCACAGAATCGCGCGCACGTCGCGAGCGTCATCAAGTCCGGCGACGAAGTGCATCTCGGAGGTTCCCGGATTGGCGAAGCAGGTGTCAACGCCGTTTCGTCCCAGCGTTGCGAGCAAGGCGTGTGCGCCATTCATGGCAGTGGCCTTTCATCGAGCAGTCGATACGGGTTCAGTAATTGCATGGGGTCGAACGCGTGTTTGATGCGCCGCTGCAGTGCCAGGAGATTCGGATCGGTGAGCGCCAAGTACGGTGATTGCTTGTCACGGCCGATCCCGTGTTCACCCGAGATTTGACCGCCGATATCGATGCCGAATTTGAACAGTTCCAAGAGCAGCGCAGCGCGCTTCTCCTCATCAGGAAGAAACACCGAGAGGTGTACATTGCCGTCACCCACATGCCCGCACCCCGAAATGAACGCGTCGTGGCGTTGGGCGATGAGCGCTGCTTCCGATAAGAACGCGGGGACGCTGGAGCGGGGCACGACGACGTCAATGATTTCGTTGGCCCCCGCGGCTTTACCGACCCAGAAGGCTCGTTCGCGCGCCTCGATCAGCCGAGTTCCCGCGGTGGGTGCCAGTACGTAGACGTCCAGCGCCCCCGCGCCTTCGAGCAAGAACGCCAACGCGGCAGTATCGTCGGCGAGCTGGTGGTCCGTGCGGGTCTCGAGCACGATGATGAGGTACGCCGCGGTCTGCTCGACGACTGAGGGCAGTACACCAAGTTCGAGGTTGGTGGCGTTCGTGATGGCACTCATGGTGAGTACGTCGAGATACTCGAGCATCGAGGGTTCCAGCCCAGACGCGACGATCGTGGGCACGATACGCGTCACCTCCTCCAAGGTGCGAAACGGTACGAGGATGGTTGCTGAGTGGGGCATCGTCGCCGAGAGCTTGAGCGTGACTTCGGTGACCATTGCGAGCGTGCCTTCGCTGCCGATGACCAGCTGGGTGAGGTCGTACCCTGACGACGATTTGACGACAGGGCCGCCAGTGCGAACGATGGTGCCGTCGATCAGGACCACCTCGAGGCCGAGGACGTGGTGGCGCGTGACGCCGTGTCGAACAGCGCGCATGCCACCAGCATTGGTATTGACATTTCCTCCGAGTGATCCCGAGAGTTCTCCCGGGTACACCGGGTAGCGCAGTCCGGTCGCAGAGAGTTGCTCGCCGAGTTCTCGAAGCGTGATGCCTGGCTGGACAACCGCGACGTGATCGAGCGTGTCGAGACGCAGGACCTTGTTCATTCGCGCGAAGCTCACGACGAAGCCGTCGGTTATTGGCGTGGCGCCACCCGAGAGGCCGGTGCCCGAACCACGTGGCGTCACAGGGATACCGTGAGTGGATGCCAGCACCGCGATCCGGCTCACCTGCTCGGTGGTCGTTGGATAGAGGACTGCGTAGGGGAGTCTCGTCGTGGGATGCAGGGATTCGTCATGAAGATCGTCGGGTTGATGGTTGGCTGCAAACGTGACGCCTCCCTCTCCAACGATGGCCAGCAGTTCGTCGCGAAGGTCGAGGGGTCCCACTAGAGCGACACGTTACCTTCACCCAGGGTCTTTTCGAGTTCACGTCGAATCGCGGCCAGACGGGCTTTACGCGCTTCGCCGGTCAAGGGGGCGTCGCGCTGCTCGATTTCGGCGATTACGTGCTCGACGGGGGCGAGGAAGCGCGACGGCGCACGGTCGGGGTAGCGGGGATCATTTCGACCCCGGCTCCATGTGATGAGGAGAGAATCCTCGGCTCGACTGAGCGCCACGTACGCGAGCCGGCGCTCCTCGTCCAATTGCGCTTGGGTGGTGGCGTTGTAGTTGGGGAGTTGCCCTTCGGCCCACCCGATGGCTGCGACGAATTGAAACTCGAGGCCCTTCGCTCGGTGGATGGTCGAGAGTGCCACAGCGTCGTTGTGCTCATCGTTGAGTTGGCGAGACCAGGCATCGTTCGCGTTCGTCAGATCCGATGCGGGCGAGTGCTCGGGTCCGCGACGTTCGTAAGGGATGTCGAGTGCATCGAGGTGACTCGCGATCAGTTCCAATTGGGCGTTCGTGCGCGCCAGAACCGCCATCGTGCGCCACGGTGCGCCGGGTTGATGTTTCGCACTGAGCCAACGAGCGACGTGTGACGCCTCCTGCTCGTCGGTATCGTATCCGCGAACCATCGGAACGTCACCTTGGTCTTTCGCGGGTGTGATGCCTTGGGCTCCTTGGTCGAGCAAGGTATTGGCGACCGCGATGATGTTCGCCGTGGACCGATGATTTCGAGTGAGGTCGAGTGTGAGGGTGTCGGGCCAGGTGCGGATGATCTCATTGAGTAGATGCGGACTCGCGCCGTTAAAGCCGTAAATGGATTGATTGGGGTCCCCAACGCAAAACAGGTCGGGGTCGTCTCCCGCCATGTGGCGAAGCAACATGAACTGCAACGGGTTCATGTCTTGGGTTTCATCGACGTACAACGAAGTGTGGTGGTGTCGAAATGAAGCCAACACGTTCGGTTCGTCACGCAAGAGTGTTATTGCCTCACTCAATAGGAGATCGAAGTCGAGTACTCCGCGGCTGTGGCATAAGCCCACGTAGCGATCAAGCACGCTGGCGAACTGGGCGGGCGACAATGGCGCGTCTCGACGCGATTTTTTCGCGTTCTTTGCGTACAGCGCCCCGTTGAAACCTTGGCTGAGCGCCCAGCCGATCTCTTGTTCCAGCCGCGGTACCTGCCAGTCCTCAAGGCGGATCTCGCTGGATGCGTTCACTTGTGCGGCGAGCGCGGTGACGAGCCGACGGCGATTCGCTTCTATGACCAGAGGAGTGAGATGGTGGTCCTCACGGTACTGGTTTACGAGGGTCAGCGCCGCTCGGTGAAAGGTCCCTGCCTTGATGTCGCGGATACCCGAACGAAAGAGACGTCGGCGTAATTCATCGCCGGCCTTTCGCGTGAATGTCATCGCGAGTACTTGGTCGGGCTCTATCTCGCCCTGGCTGATCCGACGTTGGATGCGAAGGGTCAGGACGTGCGTCTTTCCCGATCCCGCCGTGGCTCGCACCAGCAGTCGCTTGGCGGGCGACATGACGGCTTCACGCTGTTCGGGCGTGAGGCCCACGAGCATGTCCTCTGAGAATGCCACTTGATCACTCATTGTGTCTATGACGCTACCGGTACGCAGTGACCTGACCTCGAGGGGGTGCGACATGTCAGTAACCTGAAGGGCGTGCTGCGTGCCTACGGCGATGGGAATATCTTCGGTGAGCCTTACGGCGAAGGAACGGTTCGCGTGGCGTGGCTCCACGGATGGTGCCGCAGGGGCCGGGATTTCGACGAATGTGCCACGATCTTGGCCGAGCGCGGCGTCGCCTCGGTGTCGTTTGACCTACCCGGTTTTGGCGCATCACCACTCCCAACGGTTGCGGGTGGCGCACGTCTCTACGCGGCACTCATGGTGGAGCCATTGCGAGAGCTCGCACACGACCGACTGGTACTCGTTGGTCATTCGTTCGGCGGGCGCATCGCAACCGTGTTGGCGGCGAATCAGCCTGAGTTGGTCGCGGGGGTCGTGTTGACCGGTGCGCCGATTCTGAGAAACGGTCCGTCGAAACCACCCCCGCCCGCGTATCGCATTCTAAAAGCGTTACATCGACGCGGTGTGGTCAGTGACAAGAGGATGGAAGACGCTCGACAGCGCTACGGGTCGACGGATTACAAGAACGCCAGTGGACTTCTTCGCGACGTCCTGGTCGCGAACGTCAATGAGAGTTATGAAGAAGAACTCGCACGCATCACCGCTCCTGTCGCAATGGTATGGGGCGAACTCGATACCGAGGTGCCCGTCGCCGTGGCGCAACGCGCCCAGGAACTCATTCACGCAGAGAATTCCTTGCGCGTTGTGAAAGCGGTGGGCCATCTATTGCCCCGTGAAGCTCCGATGGAGCTCGTCATTGAAGTAGAGAAGCTCCTCGGGTGATCTGATGAGACTGATCCCAGATGTGGTGCTCGCGCTCGCGCTCGCGCTGGCTTACGTCGCACAGATGCTTCGATGGCTACGTGTCTTGCAGCGCGAGCACTATCAAGCGAGTTCGATGCGACGATTCCTCGCGCGGTGGTCATCGCCCCAGGTGGCGTCGGCGAAGTCGATCGACCGATCGAAGTTACGCCGTCCGGTCACGCTTACCCACGTGCTGCTTATTGGCCTGGTGGTCGCCGTGCTCGCCCGCTTGGACGTGCTCGCCGCGGTGATTTCAGTCGGGTACGGCGCGCTCTGTCCCCAGGGACTCTCCATCAAGGGTCGTACCAGTGCGCTGCAGTGGACGCGACGCTTGACGACGGTGTTCATAGTCGCAACGGTCATCGCACTCGTATTTGCGGTCGCCGGGAGCTTCACGAGGCGGCCCTGGTTGCTTGCGGTCGCTGCGGTGTGGGCGGTGCCGCTTCTGCTCGATCTCACCACCAGACTCCTCGAGCCGCTCGAGAATCGCAGGGCGCAGAGGTTCGTCGACCAGGCAGTCGAACGGTTGAACAAGGTGCGGCCGCGGGTGGTTGCGATCACCGGGTCCTACGGCAAGACGTCGACCAAGAATCATCTGCGTGACCTGTTGGGCGCTCGCGGAGGAGTCGTCGCGTCGCCTCGGAGTTACAACAATCGCGCGGGACTCTCGCGTGCGATCAACGAGAACTTGGCGGACGGGACGCAGATCTTCATCGCCGAGATGGGCACCTTCGCCGAGGGCGAGATCGCCGATCTGTGTGCGTGGTGCCCTCCCGACATTGCTGTCGTCACCGCCATTGGCCCCGTGCACCTGGAGCGGATGAAGTCCGTGGATGTTATCGAAAGGGCCAAATACGAGATCACCGAGCGCGCTCGCACGGTCGTCCTCAACGTCGATGACGCGCGATTGAGGAACTGGCCATCGCGACTCACAGCCCAAGGTAAGCGCGTGCGTCGTGTGGGTTCGACCACCTCGGATGCGTCGGTGCGCGTTGTGGAGGACGATGGACGTTGGCACGTCATCGTCGAAGGTGACGTGCTCGCAGTGATGGAACCGTTGGTGGGGATTCAGCCCACGAATCTCGCGTGTGCGATTGGGGCCGCGTTGGAGTTGGACGTCGCTATTGAAGAAATCGCGGGACGCCTCAGTGATGTCACCGCCGTCGCGAATCGCTCCAACGTGGTGCGTGCGCCGTCGGGTGTCATGGTGATCGACGATACTTTCAACGCCAATCCGGCCAGTGCGGCGGCGGCGCTTCGATTGCTCGCGTCATTGCCGCTTGCAGGTCAACGGGTCGTCGTGACACCTGGATTGATCGAACTCGGTGTCGATCAACATGTCGAGAACATGAATCTGGCGAAGAAGGTGTCGGCGTACGGCGCGCAACTCGTCGTGGTGGGCCGCACCAACGCAAAAGCACTGATGACGGGCTATGAAGGCGCCGTACGGAGATTCGACACGCGAGACGAGGCCGTGCAGTGGGTCCGCTCGAGTTTGGTCACCGGCGACGGCGTGTTGTACCTGAACGATCTCCCAGACCACTACCCTTGATGGCTTGATGACAAAATTGCAGAGAGGTGTGCAGTGACTACTGGGGTGCTATTCGGTGGTCCGACGCCGGAACACGACATTTCAATCCTGACTGGACTCTTGGCGTTGCGCGAGCTGCACCAGAGCCAACGCGACGTGATCGGAATCTACTGGACCAAGACCGGTACGTTCTACAGCGTGTCAGCTTCAGTGGAAGCCGAATCGTTCCTCGATGGCGTACCCAAGGGCTCGAGCGAGCTGACGCTGCGCGTGGGGGAGTCCGGAGGGTTCTTTAACGTTGGTTCGCGTCTCTCGAAAGAGCGTGCACTCGATCTCGATGCCGTGATCTTATGCACCCACGGGGGGCCGGGAGAGGACGGGAC
>JAJXXA010000123.1 GCA_021781335.1 Actinomycetes bacterium | reverse complement strand
CGCATGCGCTCGACGGTAGGGGCGTCACTTGCGGCCATGACGTCCTTCATGGCGGTCGTGCCTTGGGTCGTGGCGTAACCCGCGACATCAATATTGGTCTTGATGGTGAAGGGGACTCCGTGGAGAGGAGCGAGCGGCGCACCTTCGCGCTGCTTGGCGTCCGCCCGATCAGCCTCGCGTCGTACTTCGTCGGCGCGCACCTCCACCACTGCGTTGAGCGCACCGTTTACGGCGTCAATTCTCTCGAGATGGGCATCGATCACCTCTCGCGACGTGACGTCGCCGGCCCTGATCATGCTCGCGAGCGACGCCGCTGATTCCCGCCAGAGTTCTTGGCTCATTGCTGCCTCCACATTTGAAGTTGAAGGTAGTTTGTCACGCGTCGACACCCAAAGCGCATCGTCCGAGACGTCGACCGATGTCAGCCGGTCGAACTAGTCACAGCAACTGTCACGCCACCCGCACGTGGTGCAACGAAAGTGCGCGTGCTCGGGGCTGAGCGATGAGCCACACAACGGGCACTCTTCAAAAATGGCGAATCGCGTCGCGCACTCACTCGCTCGAATCACTTCGTCGCCACGCAGTTGGGTGTCTCGTTCATCCATTGGACCATTCTCGGTGACGCTCGCGGCGAGATGGTGCATACGTAGGGAGAAAACTGCCACCTCGATTTGTCCTAAAGTGCGTCGGGGGAACAATTACGTACGAGGCGGACTTTGATGCGCATAGGTGTTCTTACCGCTGGCGGCGATGCGCCAGGGCTTAATGCGGCGATTCGTGGGCTGGGCCAGATGGCCTTTCGCGAGGGCCATGAACTCATCGGTATCGCCAACGGCTGGGCCGGCCTGGCTGGTGAGTTCTCCGGACGAGCACTGCATCCTGAGGATCTCAGCGGCGTGGTTGGCCAAGGCGGCACGATACTCGGTACCGCCCGCTATGACCTCGATCGACCTGCGGGTGGGCGCGAGCGGGTACTTCGCACCATCAATGACCACCTCGACGCGCTCGTAGCTATCGGGGGCGACGGCACTCAACGTATCTCCAATTGGCTCGCCGATCGCGGCGCGCCTATCGTCGGCGTCCCAAAGACCCTCGACAATGACCTCGTCGGCACTGACTACTGCATTGGTTTTGATACCGCGGTGAGCATCGTGGCCGAGTCACTCGACCGCCTGTACACGACCGCCGCCTCACACCATCGCGTCATGGTCGTTGAGACAATGGGTCGAGCGACCGGCTGGGTTGCCGCCATGGGCGGCCTCGCGGGTGGTGCTGACCTGATCGTCATTCCCGAATTCCCCATCACCTTGGACCAGATCATCGCGCACCTCGTGAAGCGACGTAACTCCAACAACGCCTTTTCCATCGTGGTCGTCGCCGAGGGCATCAACCTCGAGACCCTCGGCGGCGTTGAGGCCGGCGGCGTCCCCACCGATGGCATCGGCGGGGTGCGTCTCGCGACGAGGGGCGTCGGGCAGTTCGTTGCAGCTCAGATCGACGCACATGGTGGATTCGAAGTCCGCACGACCGTCCTTGGCCACCTTCAACGCGGGGGAAGCCCCACGGCGTATGACCGCATCTGGGCGACTCGCGTTGGGGCCGCCGCCTATGACGCCGTGGTGGCGGAACGATTCGGAATGATTCCCGTGGTTCGAGGAAGCCAGGTCGAGTTGGCGCCGCTTGCCGCCGTTGCCCACGGTCAACGCCAGGTGCCGCGTGAACTCTACGATCTCTGCGCGGCGTTCTTTTAGCGAGCTCGGTCCTCGTCGGGACCCAGTTGTCCAAGTCGGTAGTGACGTCGACACAACACTTGATAGTGCACGAGACCGTGCGAAACGTCGCCGGTGAAGAACTGACTTCCCTCACGGGCCACAACCCCGTCCACCACTCGAGCGTTGCATCGACCCTTTTGCCCGCACCAGCATGACGACGTCAGGGGTAGCTCGTGAGCCCAGTCAGCAATTGCGAAGAGACGAGCCGATCCCGGGAATACGTTCAAAAGAAAGTCCGCACACAATCCGAACGCGTGCACATCGATGTCGTGATCGTCGACCATTCGTGCCAGTTCATCAATCTGGGCGACGCTGGCGAACTGGACCTCGTCGATGACCAGAATCTTGACGCCCGCACTGACGGCACGCTCAATGTGGCGTGCGAGGTCCTCAGATGGCACGACGGCCTCAGCCTCAGCCTCGATGCCAATTCGGCTCGTCACCATCCCATCCGCGCTTCGGTCCCCGAAAGTCCACAGCGCCACGTCCCCTCGACCCTCACGAAGCTGCCAGCACAATTGCAAAGCGAGCGTGGACTTACCCGCCGCCATCGTTCCGTAGGTAAAAGTCAGTTCCGCCATTGGCCTCTCACATCGATTCGCGAACGCCCAACGATACTCCGGAGCCTTGCGCGCTCGTCACCAGTGACGATCACTGTATAGATTGGGCCCATGAACAACTACAGCGTTCGAGCCATTGCCTACATCCGAAACGATCGCAGTGAAGCGCTCGATGACAATTGGGACGACGTGCAGAGCATCGTTGAACTTGCTCATGACGTACCCGATGAAGCGCTACGTGGACTCGAGGAGTTCTCGCACATCGAGGTCATCTTTTTCGCCGACTGGGCGGAGGATGTGCCGCCGGGGCCGTGGCACCGACGTCCTCGGGGCAATGAAGAGTGGCCCGACGTAGGTGTGTTCGCCCAGCGAAACAAGGACCGTCCCAATCGCCTCTTGCTCACGACCGTTGCCATTGACGCCATCGAGGGCCGATCAATCAAGGTACGTGGCCTCGACGGCATCGATGGCACGCCAGTGCTCGACATCAAACCCGTCTTTCGATGGAGTGTGCCGCGCGGCGAGTTGAAGGTCGCGCCATGGAGTGAGGCGCTCGGTCAGGGCTACTTCTAGCTCCGGCCTCGTTGCTCGAACATCGTCAACTGTTGAGTTCCATTTCGCGCGACACCACAGTTCGCGGCGGACACGTCGCGGGGCCGAACTCGCCAATCGCCACCGCCGCCGCGACGTTGGCGCGTTCGAGTGCCTCGAGGAACGACGTACCTCGTGCAGTCTCGGCCAAGAACACACCATTGTGGACGTCGCCCGCGCCGTTCGTGTCGATCACCGGCACTTTGATGCCGGGGACCGTTACCGGCTTTTCGCCTCGGCGCACACCAACGCACCCCTGAGCTCCGGTGCGTACGATCACGCCTCGCCGAGCACTCACGGAGAGCAATCGCTCAGCGCATCGAACGCCAGACGTCTCGCCGGTAAGGCCCATCGCCTCGCTCAGGTTGCACAAGAGCCAGTCGGTGCGTGCGAGGACTGCCTGAAGAGTCTGCGCGGGTATGTCGAGCACGCGAGGACCGGGATCGAAACACACGATGACCCCGTCAGAGAGCTGGTCGAGCCACTCGACGGTCTCTTTTCGAATCGAGTCGTAGACAAAGTTGTAACCAGACAGTGACACATAATCACCGTCCGCCATCTCAACTGCGACCAGTTCGCGCGCGGTGAGGGTACCTTCGGCGCCGGGCGAAGTGACGAACGTGCGTTCCCCCTCTCGATCCACGAGCACGACGCAAAATCCCAGGTCCACGCCGGCGCGCGCTGGCACGGCGACGTCGATCGATTCACCATCAAGCGCACGTCGGGCGATATCGGCGAACACGCCCATCCCGATTTGGCCCACGTACGAGACCTTCATGCCCTGGCGAGCCGCGGCACTCATGGCGTTGAACCCTCCACCGGCGGTGACGAGTCGCTCGCTCGCGAGTGAATCTGATCCTCGAAGCGGCAATGCTTCAATCTTCAATACGACGTCGATCATGACGGTGTCGAGGCCAAAAAAACGCGGTGAAACGTGCACGCCCTCGACTCTATCGACGAAGTGCCAACAGTTTTCGCGAGACCATGCGAAGGTCCAGTGAGTTCGTCGTCTCCACGGCTCGAATCGCCGCTTGCGGGAACGAGGACGTGCCGGCGCACGCGCCCGACATGGCGCCCACCATTGCGCCAATCGTGTCGCAGTCTCCACCAATGGACGCCGCGACGCAGCACGCCTCCCACGAGTGGTTGCGATACGCAACGAGGATTGCGAAGGCCGCTGGCACCGATTCGTTTGACGCCAGGCTCGTGCCCAGACGTGCGTTCACCTCGTCGATCAACTCAACCCCGCGCAGCACGCTGCCAATCTCAATGGCGCGCTCCAGGCGCTCACTGACCGTCGGTCTCGGACTCGACTCCCCGTAACTCTCGCCAATGCGCGCGGCGTGCAGACCCACGACGAGCGCCTCACGCACGA
Organism: Actinomycetes bacterium; assembly: GCA_021781335.1. Classification (GTDB taxonomy): domain Bacteria; phylum Actinomycetota; class Acidimicrobiia; order Acidimicrobiales; family RAAP-2; genus RAAP-2. The sequence continues at coordinate 11,116 of JAJXXA010000123.1, read as the reverse complement.
GAGCGCCATCAACACCCGCGCTCACCACCGCCGCGACTGCCGCGGCGGCGCTGATCGCCGCCGAGGTGTTGTGAGTAGGCGCGCTCACCTCAGCGACACGAGCCACGAACGCATCGAGATCTCTGGTTGAACGTGCGATACCAACCGGTGTGATACGCATCGCCGCCCCGTTGGTCGTGCCCGCACGACCGGTGTCGACGAGGTCCATGCCACTTTCAATGTTGCGAAGCGCCAACAAGGTGGAAGGGCCGAGCAGATCGAGGAGCCCTCGCTCTCGAGCACTCTCTTGCCACGCGAGGAGTCTCTTCGCGTAGGCGTACGCGTCGAAGTGTTTCTCGTCACGTAATAATTCCTCCGCCAAGACCAGTGCCTGCTCGGTGTCATCAGTGACGGTAGCTGCGGCGAGTCCGGCTGCGTACGGGTGAGTACTGCGCGCAGGTTCGAATTGCGTGATGAGAGTTCCGAATTCCTTGACAATAACTTCACGAGAGAGCGATTGAGTCGGCATACCGAGCGCGTCTCCTATCGCCAGACCCGCCAGTGCGGCGTAGGCACGATCGATCTTCCTTCTTTCACCAGAAAGTTCAATGGCGTCCACGTTGGTCAACCTAGTCGTCACCTTCGTCGCACTCACTAGACAAAAAATTGAATCGTTGTCACCCGTGACGAGAGACCGCTGTGCATCTGCCTAAAATCTGCGACACGTACCATTACGACTTCTAAGGGGCACCCGTGAGTGATGAACTATCCGAATTGTTGGGAACCGGTGGCACCACCTCACTGCGCATTGAAGAGAACGGGATCAACATCATCACCGAGGAAGAGCGCAAAGGCGAGCCCCGCGAATTGTTCTGGCCGTGGTTCGGAGCGAACATCTCAGTGCTTGGCCTCAGTTACGGCTCCTACGTCTTGGGATTCGGGGTCTCCTTCTGGCAGGCGATCATCGTCGGTGCGATCGGCATCATCGTGAGTTTCTTGCTCTGTGGTTTCATCGCGACCGCCGGAAAGCGTGGGTCGGCCCCCACGATGGTCCTGAGTCGCGCCGCGTTTGGCATCCGCGGCAATCGGCTGCCATCGGCGATCTCGTGGCTCTTGTGCGTTGGTTGGGAGACCGCTCTCATGGTCATTGCGGTGCTGGCCACCTCGACGGTCTTCACGAGGCTCGGCTGGGGCGGCGGTACGGGTGTCAAGGTGGCCGCCCTCTTGGTGGTAGGTGCACTGATAGTGGGCGGTGGGGTCATGGGATTCGACCTCATTATGCGCATGCAAGCCGTGATCACCGTGGTGACCGGCGTGTTGTCAGTGCTCTTTATCATCTTGACCCTCAAGCACATCAATTGGCATGTGGTGGCGCACGTGCACTCAGGCTCGGGCGAGAGTTTCATCGGCGCCTTGGTCTTCGTCATGACCGGCTTTGGCCTCGGGTGGGTCAACACTGCCGCCGATTACTCGCGGTACTTGCCACGTAACGCGTCGACGCGCGGCGTGGTGTGGTGGACGACTTTCGGGTCGTCCATCGCTCCTTTGGTCCTCCTATTCTTCGGCCTGTTGCTCGCAGGATCATCCAAATCACTCAGTAGCGCCATTGGCAACGACCCGGTGGGTGCACTCGCCAATCTCTTGCCGACATGGTTCCTCGTTCCGTTCGTCATCGTCGCGATCCTCGGACTGGTTGGTGGCGCCGTTTTGGACATCTACTCTTCAGGGCTCTCGCTCCTCGCGGCGGGCATCAAGATCCCCCGCTTCGCCGCCGCCGGCGTGGACGGTGTCATCATGATCATCGGTACCATCTACATTGTCTTTGTCTCGGGCAGCTTCCTCTACCAGTTCGAGGGTTTCCTCATCACCGTGGGTGTCCTCATCGCAGCGTGGGCCGGCGTGTTCCTGGGAGACCTCGCCCTTCGCCGCAAGGACTACTCCGACGCCGACCTGTTCAGCGACACTGGTCGCTACGGCGACATCCGAGTCACTCCGATCCTCACGATCGTCGTGACCAGCATTCTCGGATGGGGGCTCGTCACCAACTCTTCCGCATCGTGGCTGACGTGGCAGGGCTATTTGCTCGGACCGCTCGGACTTGGAGGAAAGACCGGCGCATGGGCTTTTGCGAACTTAGGTGTGCTCGCGGCGTTGGTCTTGAGCCTGGTTGCAACGTTGATCTTCGACCGCAAACCAGTCACGACCCAAGAACTCGCCGCGGCCTAGGACCTCGCTCAGTTCGCGAGCTGTGCAATCCACTCATCGCTATCAAGGACACGTGCCTGGCGCGGAAAGACCTTGGTGACGAGCACTTCATGGACTTCGGCGTCCAGATCAGCACACGCGTCTGAAAGCACGATCATCTTGAAGTCGAGGTCCGCGGCCTGACGCACGGTGGAGAGCACGACGCCACTCGTCGAGATGCCGCACAACACCAGCGTGTCGATATCCATCGCCCTAAGGACCACGTCGAGGTCGCTACCCGAAAACGCGCTGACCCGACGCTTTGTGACGACGACCTCACCCTCACCAGGCGCCACACGATCATGAATCTGGGTCTCGTAAGACTCTTCGCTGTACCCATCGGTCCCGGCGAGAGCCGTGAACGCTTGATTCTTAGCGCTTATCTCGGGAGCACCATCGCGAAACGCCACGCGAACGTAGATGACCGCTAACCCTGCGGTGCGTGCCGCCGCACGTATCTTCACGATGGAGTCGAGATACGTGCCCGCGCGTTCGCCCAACCGCTGCACGATGCCGTTCTGCACATCCATTATCACTACCGCCGTTGAAGCCATCAGTCCCTCATCCTTCCAACGCGCACGAGCAGGTCACTTCTTCTTGACGAGACTCTTCTCCAATGTGACGATCTGGGTGAACTGCTGGCCGAGCATGGTGCTGAGTGCCGAGAGCGCACCGTTGCTCAAGGTCACCTTCTTGTGCTCCAGCAATGCGATGGCGTTGGTACTGACCGTCAGCTGAGTCCTCGCGAAGGTCTTGATGAGTGTATTGAACTGGGCGTTGGGTCCATTGGCGTCAGCGTTGAGGATCGTCGCCTCGCGCTCGAGATTCTGGCTCGCGTACAAGGCGTCACTCGCCGTGGCTGACTTCGCGTTGAGGGCCTGGGTGTCGAGTTGCATTGCGTACAGCACAGCAATCGCCCCGACACTCCACTGAGGGAACTTGACGGGACCGCCCTTCAGCGCGACCGTCATCAGGTAGGTGTCAGAGCCAACATTCGCTGACTGGTAGTAGATCGATGCCGTGTTGCGTGCGATTGCCTGGGCGCTCGTCTCCTTGGGATAGGCAATGTACGCGTTAGACAGCGCGCCCACGTCGGTGACGAACTTGATCGCGATGGCCTCTTCTTTCGCGGGCCAGACCTTGGTCGAGAGCATCCGCGCCTCTGCCACGAGTGCTTTCATGGCCTTGCCCGACGCGACCTCATCGCTGGCGCGATTCTTCTTGCAGATGGCCGAAACGCAGAAGAAGTAGTTACGGATGGTGTTGATGTAGCCAAACGCGTGCTTCGCGACGTCATTCGTCGGTGATGGCGCCGCCGAGGCCGACGCCAAGGTTGGGGCGCTCGAGAGCGAGACCGATGTGGCGAGCAGGGAGACGACGAAGAGACTCACCACTACTTTTGTCCTGAAAACCATCATCTGAATTCGCTCCTTGTGTCGTTCAACCCTAAGCGACTTTGACCCGCGCGCTATCACCACCCCCGCGCGTCGCGCGCTGACGCAGATCTGCCATCATGCAGGTGGTGCGTCTAACATCTGAATCGACGAGACAGAGGAGTCCCAATGTTGATTGTGACGACAAACGACGTGGCCGGCTACAAGATCACCCGCGTCATCGGTGAGATCAATGGTCTGACCGTGCGTACGCGAAACGTGGGAGCGCAGATCGGTGCGTCGTTCAAGGCCCTCGGGGGCGGCGAATTGCGCGGTCTCACCAAGCAACTCCAAGAGGCTCGAGAAGAGGCGTTGAGCCGACTGAAAGAAGCGGCCGAGGCGGCTGGCGCCAACGCCGTACTCGCCATGCGCTACGACTCGAATGAACTCGGTGGGACGTTCCAAGAAATCCTTGCCTACGGTACTGCCGTCGTCGTCGAACCACTCGCGTAACGGCGTCTTCGGCTTCGGCCTAGTAGCCGTTCCACCATCCGTACGCGTGAGGCGTGATCACGAGCGCCACGAGCACCCCGAGCACCAGGCTCGAAGCCGTGATCCACTGACGCGCAGAAGAGTACGCCACTTGTCGACGCGTACGCTTCATCCAGTCTCGCGGTGCGACACTGGCGGTCTCAATCACGTGGCCGAGCACGTGCACGGCCATGACGATGAACCACAGCACGAAACTCGCCCGATGGACAAATCCAACGAGTTGGCGCTGGGCCGGGCCGAGATACACGAGCGCCACACCTGAAGCCAAGAGAACGATCGTCAGGATGATCAATACTGGTCCAAGAAGACGCAGCACCGTTGGGGGCGGACCTTTTCGCTTGTACTGGACATCACCCGTGTAGTACTTGACAAAGCGCCACGACGTTGAGCCGATCTTGTAAAGAACTGGTGGGATCAGCAAAGCACCGATGAAGACATGCTCGACGAGAAGGTTACCGATCCTCAAGATGGTGAGTCCTTCGAGGGCCAACGCGATGAAGATGATTACCGCGAGTGACGCCGTCAACCGTGAATTGCCTTCAACGCCGGCTGTCGCCCGTACGGCGCGATGACGGCCACGCCCGGTTGTCGTCAAAGAACTCACCCTTCTCACTTCCCACTCTTGTCGCGGCCGCTCGTTCATCCCGGTGAAACCTTAAACAGCGCATAGATAGCCAAACGAGGAACCATCTAAGAATTCTCTAAATGTCACTTCCGTCTCAAAGGTCAATGACTGGGCAACGTGCAGCAACCATCGCGAGCACGGAGAAAAGAAAATCCTTGACCACGAGGAGGAATAAGCCTAAACCTGTAAGTGGAAGTCGTAGTTGTTGCTTGGAATGTCCCCAACTTTCTAGGAGGAATTAACGATGCGTACGCCAACGATTCGAATCAGCATCGGCACGGGCCTGGCTGCACTCCTGTTGCTCGGGAGTGGTCTAGTCGGCACGGGGAGCGCTTATGGCGCCAAGGCGCCGAAGTTGTTCGTTTCGCCGAGCTCGGGGCTGAAGGGCGGAGCAACGGTGCGGGTACACGGCACAGGGTTCAAACCTAAGGACAATGTCTATCTGGTCCAATGCCTGGCCACCGCCAAGGGTGCGGGCCAGTGCAACACGCTTGCTGCGATGCCCGTCACAATTAACGCCAAGGGCGAACTGCCACTGACCAAGTTCACCGTGGTCGCAGGTCCAATCGGCAACGGATCATGCGGTACTACCGCGAAAAATCTCAAGTCGTGTGAAATCAGTGCGGGCAACGCCAGCGGCGGTGACTCCGCCTCCACCCGCATCACCTTCAAGTTGAAGAAGTAAGGGGTACCCCTGACCCGTTGCGCCGAACGCCCGAGAGTTCACTCGCCCTCGGGCTTCGAGCAGTAAGGCTCAGGGCTCGTTGGTCCTACGGACGTGTTCCAACACGGTCGCACGGGCGATGCAGGATGTTGAAGCCGCAAGGAGCATATGTCGGATTCGAATGACGCAACAAGAACTGATGCGGTGTTCACTGATGCCCCGTTGGCCTCGCGAGAGCGTGGGTTGGTCACAAGTTTCGGCTTCGTCACCCTGCTCTCATTGCTCTTTCTGACTTTTCTCGACAACACGGTCATCAGTGCCGTGCTCGCGAACGTGCAGTCCGAGCTTCACTCTGGGATCTCGGACCTCCAGTGGATCGTTGGTGGATACTCGCTCGCATTCGCGAGTCTGATGCTGACGTGCGGCTCACTCGGAGACAACTTTGGTCGCAAGAAGGTGATGCTCGTCGGCGCGGGGATCTTTTGTGCGGGTTCGGTCGTGTGCGCGGTGTCGACGTCATCAGCGGAACTGATCATCGGACGAGTTGTGATGGGAATCGGCGCCGCTGGTTCCGAGCCGGGCACGCTCTCGATGATCCGCCATATCTACCCAGAACGCCGACGTCGCGCGCGAGCACTTGGCGCCTGGGCTGCAGTCTCGGGCCTCGCTCTGGCCATGGGTCCCGTCCTCGGCGCGACCCTCGTCGGTATTTGGTCATGGCGAGCGGTCTTCTGGTTCAATCTGCTCTTCGGTTCACTCACGCTGGTAGGTGCTGCACTTTTTCTTCCCGAGAGTTCTGATCCCAGTCGATCTCGCCCCGACTTTGCGGGTTTCATCCTCGCCTCGGTCACCCTCGGCGCCGCTACCTTCGCGACGATCCAAGGCGAAACGGCTGGCTACATGGCGTCCAACATCGTCACCCTCTACGTGATCAGCGTTGTAGCGCTCATTGGCTTTGTGATGGTTGAGCGCACCGTGAAGAACCCGATGTTGAATTTGGGATTCTTTCGCCGACGAGCGTTCACGGGCTCGACAATCGTGGCCTTCGCCAGTTACTTCTCGATCTTCTCGATCTTCTTTTTCGTAGCGCTCTACCTCGAAGTGGTGGCGTCAGTCTCTCCTTACGACCTGGCACTTGATTTCTTGCCCCTACTCAGCGGCATGGTCGTGGCGTCACTCTTCACCGGACGCTGGATTGGCCGTGTGGGCACGCGAGTACCAATGATGAGTGGTTGTCTCATTGCCGCGCTCGGTGTCATCCTTACCGATGCACTCATCACGCCTCACGCGGGGATCTCCAACGTCGGCTGGACCATGGGAATCGCCGGCATCGGATTCGGCATCCTTGTCGTGCCGGTGACGTCTTCGGCGCTCACTAGCTTGCCGGCCGCGCACTCGGGCATGGCCGCGTCGACGACCAACACCAGTCGAGAACTGGGCGCCGTTGCTGGTGTGGCGATCCTGGGCTCGATCGTCAACGGTCAATTAACGGTGAATCTGACAAATCAACTCATTGCCATTGGCATACCCGAGTCATACCGAGCCCAGATCATCGCTGCGGTCACCACGGGCTCGATAAACGCTCAGGAGAAGGGCCTCAGCGGCAAGACCAGTGCGGCGGTTCAAGCCATCATCGACAAGGTGGTCGCGGCGGCGTACCAGGCGTTCACCCACGGCCTCGATTTTGCCCTCGGCATCTCGTTCTTCCTGCTCATCGGTTCAGCGGCCCTTTCGTACTACACCGGTACAAGCGAGCGGGCCGTACCGTTCGAAGAGATACAACCCACACTCGCGAGTCAGCTCTAGCTCCACCTGTACTGTCGGGGTTCGCGTCACTGATGAAGTACGTGCACCTCACCGTGCATGGTCTCGGGTGCACTCTGTGTGAGCACGACCACTCCCGCACACATCGCGGCGAAGCCGGCCCATCCGAGAACGCTGCTCACGAGCCCACTGCGTAAGTGTTCCGCGTAGAGCCACACGCCGAGCACGACGCTCACGACCGGGTCAACGATCACGATGAAGGGCTGTGAGACCTTGAGCGGGCCAACGTGCAGCGCCGCCTGTTCAGCGAGGAGCCCGAATACTCCCCCGAGCACGAATGCGTAGAGTGGCCATCGCACAAGTGTGCCGCCAATTCCGACCGCGGCGATGGTATCGGTGACCGCCTTGATGAACGTCGCCTCCAGTGCCCACAGCACACCAGTCGCCGCTCCGAGGAGTCCCGCGCGTCGTGACGGCGAACCTCGAAGGGCCCCTACGACCAAAAGGGCTGCCACGCCCGCACTCGCCGCTACGGGGCCAACCCACGCCGAAGTCCGGGGCACCACGGCGACGCCGCTCGGCGATGTCGCGATCAGAAACGTCGCCAACCCTGCACACGTGACCAAGGCCGCACTCCACGTGAGCGCGCGAATATTCTGGTGGATCCAGATCTGACGCACCACCAGCGCCATCACGAGTTCACTCACCAGTATTGGCTGGACGAGCGACATTGGACCAAAGTGCAATGCCAGGGCTTGGAAGATCAGTGAACCCAGCAACGCCACCCAACCAAGGAGCCACAGGGGTTGACGTATGAGGTGCACCGCGAGCGCCCAAGCCTTCAAACGCTGACCCCCACGGGTGCTCGCAACGTGCTGGGTCGCCACCGCAATGGCATTCGAGAGCGCCGTCGCGGCGCCGAACAGGAGCGCCAGACCCTGGTCGAGACCGAACGCGTGCATGATGCTTACGCTAGGTCACCATCAATCGGCGTATGAGGTCCCTGGACCTGCGCGCATACGTCGCAGCAGAACGCGGCTAAACGATCGGCTCGTAGCGGGCAGTGAAGTGGCGAAGCGTTGTGGGCTCGTAGACCATGCGGTACCCAGGAAGCGACGAGGCTCGTGCCGCCACCGCACTCACGACCTCGATGACGTAGTCAATATGACTCTGCGTGTACGTGCGCCTCGGTATTGCTAGGCGTACCAACTCCATGGCAGCGGGCTTCTCGCTGCCATCGGGCTGACGGCCAAACATCACCGATCCGATCTCACAGGCGCGGATACCACCAACTTCGTAGAGCGCGACGGCGAGCGACTGTCCGGGATATTCGAGGGGCGCGACGTGGGGTAACAGTGCCTTCGCGTCGAGATAGACCGCGTGTCCGCCAATCGGCATCACCACCGGCACACCGGCCGCGTGCAGCGCCTCGCCAAGATACGCGGTCGACTGGATCCGGTAGCGCAGGTAGTCGGGCTGCACCGCTTCCTTCAGACCTTGGGCAATCGCCTCGAGGTCGCGACCAGCGAGTCCGCCGTACGTGGGGAAACCTTCAGTGAGTATGAGCAAGTTGCGGCACTTCTCGGCGAGTGCGTCGTCATTCATTGCGAGCCAGCCACCGATGTTGCCAAAGGGGTCCTTCTTCGCACTCATAGTCATTCCGTCTGCGAGTGACGCCACTTCTCTAACAATGTCCGCGATGTCGCGCTCACCCTGACCGGGCTCGCGCTCATGGATGAACCACGCGTTCTCCGCGAAGCGGCACGCGTCGAGGAAGAATGGAACACCGTATCGTCGACAGATCTCACTGACCCCCCTGATGTTGGCGAGCGAGACGGGTTGACCGCCCCCCGAGTTATTGGTGATGGTCAAGAACACCGCGGGTACATCAGAGGCACGAGTAGCGAGGAGTCCATCGAGGGCGTCGAGGTCCATGTTCCCCTTAAAAGGATGAAGATTTGACGGATCACGACCCTCCGCAATGAGAAGATCGAGTGCTTCAGCGCCCGATGCCTCAACGTTGGCCCGGGTGGTATCGAAGTGCGTGTTGTTTGGGACCACCTTTCCGGGTCCCCCTATCACCGAGAAGAGGATCTTCTCCGCGGCACGGCCCTGATGTGTGGGGATGATGTGCTCGAAGGCGAAGAGCTCTTTGACACCCGCTTCGAAGCGGAACCACGACGGCGATCCTGCGTAGCTCTCGTCACCGTGTTGGATTGCGGCCCACTGGTCGCGCGACATCGCACCGGTGCCCGAATCTGTGAGCAGGTCGATGAGAACGTCTTGGGCGTGCAGATTGAACACGTTGAAACCGCACTCCTCGATGGCTCCGATCCGCTGGTCGCGAGTCGTCATATGTAGTGGTTCGACCGAGTGGATTCGAAAAGGCTCAATAATGGTGCGAAAGTTGTATTCCATTTTGTGATGGTAGATGCTCGGGACGTAACGAACTTTGTGACTTAAGTCACACATCGAACCATCGAAACCAATGACGTTCCTACCTCTGCGCACGCCCAAGAGCGAGTCTCACCACTCCGTCTTTCGACCCCCGCGGCCTCAATGCGCAGATGCGATGACCGCCACACCGAGATTCTCATTCACCAACGGTGCCGCCCACGTGCGCACGTCAGGTTGTCTCGGCATTTACGATGCAGGTGAGAAGAGAGGGTACTTTTGATGAAAAGCGTGACCACGAGATTCGCGACCACGACCATGACTGGTCTGACGATCTTGTCCATCTCCCTCGCGCTTCATGGCACGCTGGGGGCCGCCGCACCTCGAACCCTCGTCCTCAATGCCAACGGACTGAGCGCCGTCCATCTCGGTGTGAGTGAATCGGCCGCGTACAAGGATTTGTCGCGCCTTCTGGGCCGACCAACGGTTCCAACCACGCAGACGCCCGCACTCGAGCTCTGTGGGGTGAGCGCCATGACGTCGTGGCATTCGTTCAGCGCCTATTTCAATCACCAACGGCTCGTTGGTCTTTCACTTGGCCCCGGAAAACAACCCAACGGCATGACCTCACGCGGGTTGCATCTTGGCGACACTCTCGCGCGGGCGCGACTGCTCTACGGAACCGCGCTCAGAACCTCGGGGAATAACGGGGGCGCCTGGTTCGCAACCTCGCGCACGGGGCGCCTCGACGGATTTCTCTCGCCGAGTGGTGCGCGAGGGCAAGGTTCACATTCTCGGATTCTCACGATTGACGTTGGCGTCGTGGGATGCCCGGCAATGTCACCGTGACTCGTGTGCTGGTGACACATACCAGACATGTCGCGAACGTGACCGCGACACAGCACGCAACGAACCAGCCCACAACATAGTCACGATCCTCTCGAATCAACGAATCAGGGTGTACTGCATGCGGGTCACCGTCAGGACTTCTCGAGGCCTAACGTTTTCTCGAGTGGATCTCTGACAACCGCACGCGGATGAGCTGATCGACCAAATCATCGGGCAGCGGCGCATCAACAGTGAATCGAAGTGCACTCTTCGAATGAGAGTATTCGTCCACCTCATTCGCCAGTTGCTCGAGTACCGATCCGCTAAAGGGCAAGTAACTCATATGATTCTTGAACGACGCGAAGCCGGCCACCACTCCTCCGTCGACGCGAAACGCTGGGACTCGGTACGAGATGCACTGCTCGGCTTGGGGGACAATATTCAAGATTGTGGTTCGAAGTCGCTCAAGTACTACACGTTGACGCGCCGGCACAGTCTTGAGGTATCGATTTATCTCGGCTTCGCTCATTGTGAACCCTTAGTCGACGAGCACCCAACCCACTCGCCGCTTTGCGTTGTCGCGGAAATCATTCTCGTCACCATGTCCCCCAACTAATTTGGTGCCCCCGGCAGGATTCGAACCTGCGCACACGGTTTAGGAAACCGATGCTCTATCCCCTGAGCTACGAGGGC
>JAJXXA010000069.1 GCA_021781335.1 Actinomycetes bacterium | reverse complement strand
GGCCAATGGGGTCCGCGCCCGAGAGTGAGGGTGCGCCACCAGTCTTGCGGATGAAGCGTGCGATGGCACCCGCCCGATATCCCTGGACTGGCCCGCCGATCGCGCGTCGCGTGTAGGGGCCACCGCGAGTATCGAGCCACGTGAGACAGGGCCCCGTCGGGGCACCCGCCCCGTCGACCGGCACGGTCGAGGCGTATTGACCCGTGACGGCGACCGCACGAACGCGGGTCCGATCGACGCGCGGGTCCGCGAGCAACCTCGACGCGGCGTCACAGATGATCTCCCACCATTCGTCAGCGTCCTGGGTTGCACCACCGTCGTCGCTGAACGTCGTCTGCACGTGGTGCACTTCGTATGCGACCACGTCGCCATCGAGCGTCACGAGCGCGACCTTCGGGCCCCCGGTACCGAGGTCGACGCAGAGGCTGAGTTCGTCGTCGCTCATTGGTGGGGGATTGACATCTGCTGGTCCATCATGGCGGCCATGAACATCTTGATGACCGCGTCTGCTTCATCGGTGGGGCCGCCTTCGACGCCACCGTAGATGGCGCCCGAAGAGGGCGCCTGATCACGGTGCTCGAGGGCGTACTGAACGGCATCGTCGAGGTCCGTCGTCCAGCGCTCGACAGTTCCGGGTTGAGTCTGGGGACGCGTGACCGCCATGTGGATCGCATTGGGGTATTGCTGGCCGTTCAATCGCCAGCCCCTCGTTCGAAGGAAGTCGTTCACGTGATAGATGTCAAAATCATCCGAGGTGAAAGAGAAGAGAAAGCTGGGGTTGCCCATGATTCTCAATTCCTTATGCGCGCGCACGGCGTCCTGCATCGCCGCCGACGTTTCGAAGATCGCTTTGGCGTAGTCGCGATAACCCGATCGGCCAAGATGCACCATGGCGGCCCACGTCGCGGCGAGCAGGCCTCCCGAGCGAGAACCGTCCATGCCCGGTGAGCAATACTTCCCGCCGGACCAGTCGGTCAAGTAGAAGTATTGACTGTCGCGCAGCCGCTCGTCGGCAAAACTGAGCACGCTCGTTCCCTTGAGCGCGTACCCGTACTTGTGGGTGTCAGCGGAGATGGTGGTGACACCGGGCACCGAGAAGTCGAACGCCTCGATGTCGTAGCCCAGCTCTCTACCGAACGGCAGAATGAACCCGCCGAGGCAGCCGTCGACGTGGAGCCCCACCTCGTGTTCGAGTGCGACCTGACCGAGTTCACGAATCGGGTCGACCGTCCCGTAGCCGTAGTTCCCCGCCGAACCAACGATGGCGATCGTATTACGGTCGATGTTCTTGTTCACCCACTCGACGTCGACTTGGGTTGAGACGGGATCGACGGGCGCCACGCGTAGTTCAATGCCGAAGAGGTGACACGCTTTGTCAAACGCGGGGTGTGCGGTTTCGGGCTTGATGACATTCGCTCGAGACGTGGCGGCGCTGTTCCATTCTCGATACGCGAGCATCGCGTGCGCGATGGACGCACTTCCCCCACTCGTCACGAGTCCGCCCGGCACGGTGGCGGTCACGCTGGAGGCGCTGAGGAGGTCAAGGGTCATCGCGATGATCTCAGCTTCGAACTTGGTGGCGCTTGGGCACATGTCGCGTTGAAGTGAATTGACATAGGAGAAGTTCGCAAACGCCTTGTTCAAGAAGTCGTAGTGGTCGTGGTCGCCGCAGTACATCGTCCCCGAGCACTGGCCGTTCTCCCAGACTTTGTTCTCCGAGGTCGACATCGTTGCGAGCATGGCGAGGATCTCGTCGTGGCTGGTGCCGTGCTCGGGGAGGGTTCGATGGATCTCGAATTGTCCGGCGTAGGGGTAGTCGCTCATGGTCGCTCCAGTCGTGAGTTCTCACGAGCGTAGAACGTCACGACGCCCTCGGTGATGGTTTTGAAGGCATGTTTCGCGTCGGGCGATACGCTTCGACCATGACCAATTTCTTCCCTTCACCCGAGCGTTATGAGACAATGCAGTATCGACGCGTGGGGCGAAGCGGCCTGCTCCTACCCGCTATTTCACTGGGTCTCTGGCACAATTTCGGCACTGATCGCCCCCTTGACACACAGAGGGCGATACTTCGCCGGGCCTTTGACCGGGGCGTCACGCACTTCGACCTCGCCAACAACTACGGCCCCCCGTACGGCAGCGCCGAGTCGAACTTCGGGATCGTGCTGCGAGAGGACTTCAAGCACCTGCGAGACGAACTGATCATTTCGACCAAGGCGGGTTGGGACATGTGGCCCGGCCCCTACGGTGACCTCGGGTCACGCAAATACCTCACCGCGAGCCTCGATCAGAGCCTGAGGCGAATGGGCGTTGACTATGTGGACATCTTCTATCACCATCACTTCGACAAGACCACGCCACTCGAAGAGACGATGGGCGCGCTCGACAACGCGGTACGTCAAGGCAAGGCACTGTACGTGGGCATCTCCTCGTACTCCGACGTGCGCACGAAAGAGGCGATTGCAATCCTTCGATCACTCGGCACCCCGCTGCTCATCCACCAGCCTTCGTATTCGATGCTCAATCGTTGGATTGAGGAACGACTGTTGGACGTCTTGGGCCACGAGGGTGTCGGGTGCATTGCATTTTCACCGCTGGCCCAGGGCATGTTGACTGATCGCTACCTTGACGGCATCCCCGAGGATTCTCGCGCCGCCCACCAGACGTCGCTGTCGAGTGACATGCTGAGCGACGAGAATCTCACTCACATTCGCTCGCTTTCTGCGCTCGCACGTGAGCGAGGGCAGAAACTCTCCCAGATGGCGCTCTCGTGGGCCCTACGCGATCCGCGAATCTCTTCGGTGCTCATCGGTGCGAGTAGTGTCGCGCAGCTTGACGAGAACCTCGACGCACTGTCACATATGGCGTTCTCCGATGAAGAATTGACGGCCATCGACAACTACGCCGTCGAAGGCCACATCGATCTGTGGCGTGAGGTCGCCGAGGAGTAGCGCCCTTAGAGGGTAGGCACGATCACGACGGGTACGGTGGCGTGCTCGGCGAGCTCGAGACTGGTGCTGCCGAGCAAGAGACCAGGGTGCTTGCCCTGACCTCGAGAACCGACGACCAGTAGGTCGGCGGCGATCGGATCGTTGGCTGCTCGAAGCAGCACTGAACACGCATCACCGTTGGCGATGTGGATGCGCACGTGCTCACGATCGAAATCGCAGTCGTCGCACAGTCGATGGAGCGATTCTTCTATCTCGGGCGCGTCGTCGCGCCCCTCGAAACGGTCCATGAGCCCAACGGCGTGCACGATGACCACGCGGGCGTCGACACGCGAAGCGAGCGAGAACGCCCACCGTACCGCGGCGCGCGAATCAGGGGAGTCGTCGAAGCCGACGGCGATGGTCTCGAGGGTCTTCATCAGCTGTAGTCACCTTTCGCGGCCGCCTCGGTCGCTATTCGAAGCGCCACCTGGCGCTCTTCGCGAGTGTTGTCGAGTGTGGCCATGCCGGGGCCGCCGGCGCTCGGGCGTTCGTAGTCGATGGACTCGTCGAGGGCCGATGCCAGAGTGGCCGCAAGCGAGCTTCGAAGCGCGCCGAGGTTGTAGCCACCTTCAAGAAAGAAGGCGAGCCTCCCGCGACGGGGTGCGAATTCTGCGACGCGTCGAGCCAAGAGGGCGAAATCACCGCTCGTGAGGGCGAGGTCGGCCATCGGGTCGTCGCGATGCGAGTCGAACCCCGCTGACACGAGGACCCAGGTCGGCTCGAAGGCGTCTATCACCGGCGTCGCAATGTCTTCCAGTCCGCGACGCACCACGTCACCAGTGGCACCCGCGGGCAGTGGGATGTTGATCGTGCGCCCGAGGGCCTTCATCCCCCCGATCTCGTAGGGCGCGCCGCTCCCGGGAAAGAGGGGTGATTGGTGGGTGGAGACGTAGAGGACCTCAGGGTTGTCCCAGAAGATCGACTGAGTCCCGTTGCCGTGGTGGACGTCCCAGTCAACGATGAGGACGCGCTCACCCCTTGCGGTCAGCGACGCCGCCGCGACCGCGATGTTGTTCAAGAGACAAAATCCCATGCCCCGGTCTCGAAGGGCGTGGTGGCCCGGAGGGCGCGTGGCAACGAAACCCACGCCGTCTTGAAGGCGCTCGAGTTCGCCGAGCACGGCCAGTCCGGCCCCCGCCGCGTGTTGCGCGATCAGCCACGAGTCGTACGTGGCGTAGGTATCCACATCGATGTCGCCGCCGCCCGCGTAACAGAACGCGCCCAGCTCGTCGAGGTACGTCCCCGCGTGCACGCGCATGAGCTCGCTACGACTCGCGATATAGGGACCGACCTCACGAAGGTCGTCGCCGAGATGAAGGTCTTCGAGGGCGCTGCGCGCGGCGCCCATGCGATCGGGGCGCTCGGGATGACCTGATTCCTCGTGGCCCGCGTCGTCGTATGGTGCGTTCGCAACCAGCATCATTCGCCGCGGTGCCCCGTGCGCGAGGTGCCCTTTGAGGGCGTGCGCCGTCCCGCGTAACGAGCGCGACTCTTCTCAGTGGGCTCGATGGGGAAACTCACACTCACCACTTCTTCTTCGATGCTTGAAGTCACTGGGAATCCAGAGTCCTTGAAGACACCGAGCATGCCACGATTGTCGGCCTGGGTCTCGGCAGTGAAGGTTGTTATGCCGCGCTGGCGCGCGGCATCGGCGAGATGCTTCAGCAACAAGAGCCCCAGTCCGTGATTTTGAAACTCGTCGGTGACGAGAAAGGCGACCTCTGCTTCGCTGGTGCCCGGAATTCGATCGTAGCGCCCGACCGCGACGAGTCGCTCGTCGTCTTCAACAATGAAAGCCAATCGGTCTACGTAGTCCACCGTGGTCAGATGTTCGACCTCACGTTCCGATAACTCAGGATGAAACGCGAAGTATCGCCGATAGATCGAGCCTGACGAGAGGTTGAGGTGGAAATGAACCAACTCCTCGGCATCGTCGGGGCGTATTGGCCTCATGTGCAGTGTCGCACCCGTACTCGTTGTGACGTCGCATTCCAAGTCGGCGGGGTACGTGCCCACAACGGGTTGCGAAGCCGCGCTCGCAGGACCTGCCCTACCGGGACCTTCGGAGTCGGACATCGCGGCCCTCGCTCTCGCACTGGAATGGATTACCCTTCGATCCACACATTATTGAACCATTGAGCGCTGCGCGCCAGAGGAGAAGGTCACTGACGGAGCGTTCTCGCATAATGGTGTGGTGACCTCAGTGTGAAGCGAATCTCCGCAAGAATTGTCTCGGCTACATTGTTGGCCATGTCGCCAGGGCTAGGGAACCTCGATCCTTCACTTCGTCACGCCTGGCATCCACTGTGTCGCTCGAGCGACGTCAGCGACGTGCCGAGGTCCTTTCGTCTCTTGGGCGAGGACTATGTGGCGTATCGCCTCGACAACGGTGACGTCAGAGTGTTCCGCGATCGTTGTCCGCATCGCTTTGCGCCGCTGTCACTCGGATCGTGTGAGGGGGCCGCGCTACGTTGCGCTTATCACGGGTGGGTCTTTGACGAAGATGGTGCGTGCGTGGAGATCCCCGCACTCGGCGCGGGGGCCACGCTCCCGTCTCGTGCACGCCTAGACGGCCCCGCGGGCGTTGCAGAGTCTCACGCCATGGTCTTCATCTCGCCCGAGCCCGCCCGCACGCCGCTGCCTTCGATCGCGTCCGCTCTTGACCCGCAGTTCGAGCGCGGTGATCTGCCCGAGATGCTCACGAGGGCGAGTGCCGGACTCTTGGCTGACAACTTCCTCGACATGGCGCATTTCCCCTTCGTGCACGCTGGCACCTTCGGTGCCGGCGAGGCTCGTGAAGTCCCCTCGTACAGCGTGACGCGAGACGGTTACACCTTCAGCGCCACCTACGAGCACGAATTCGCGAATCGCGAGGACCCCGGGGTCACCCAGGGTATCCGTCCATTGCTACAACGTCGACGCCTGACGTACCGCTACACGGCTCCGTTTCATCTTGAGCTCGCCATTGAATTTCTTGATGCGGGTGGCACCAACGTCATCGGGTTCTTCTTGACGCCCGTCGACGATGACGCGGTACGCATCTATTCGAGCATTTGGCGCAATGACCTTGGTGGTTCCAGAGAGAGGATGCGAGAGGCGATTGACTTTGAGGTGGCGGTGGTCGAAGAGGACCTTCGACTCCAATCTCGCTTCGACGTGCTGGAATTGCCACTCGACCTCACCGAGGAAGTCCATACTCGAGCCGACAAGACCACGCTCGAACTGCGCAGAATACTCGCCGATTTCGTAGCGCACGTTCGTGAGGCGCAGGCGCTCGAGTGATCTAGGGGTGCGAGAGTGCCTCGACGAACTGGTGCAACGTCGAGACGTGACGACGGTCGCTGTTCACCAGACAGTTGGCGTACGCCACGGGAGCCAGGGAACCGCCCTGGTACGCACTCGACTCGCTCAGACACAATGACGAACGGTAACTCGTCCACTGCACTTCGCCCTTGACGAAGTTGCGTCGCGCGCCGATGAAGGTCAACGAGGAGTACACACGCCGTCGAAGGCTGTTGATCTGTGCGTCAAGTGCCACGATCTGGTGTTCTGCGCAGCCTTCGAGTCCCAAGGTGTTCGCTTGGGAGCAGGGCAAGAGCGTGAATTTCTCTCCCAGCACGGGCACGGTCATCGCAGCGGTCGGTGCAGGAGGCACCGTGGTCGATCGCTGTGGCCATGACTCGTGACCGAGCAGGAATGCGGCAAGGACGAGGACGATGCCCACGATGGTGGCCATGACTCGAGTGCGCATCGCATGAGTCTTGCACGCGACGCGCGGACGCCGAATCGCTGTAGTGCGTCACCGATCGATGCCAGAGAGTTGAAGACTCGGGTCCTTGCGATGAGCGGACGTCACCGACGAGTTCGGATCAGCGTGCGTGCCCGTTGTCGTCAAAGATTCCAACGAGTGACGGAGTGCGGCTCGTGCGCTCGTAAGCGGTGATCGACGCCTCTCGACGCAGGGTGAGCCCGATGTCGTCCCAGCCATTGAGCAGTCGTTCTCTGGTCATGGCGTCGAGCGTGAAGTCGCGTTGCCAACCTGTCTCGGGTACTTCAACGCGAAGGTGCTCGACGTCCACGATGACCAGACGACTCGGTGCCTGCTTGATGATCTGTGTCAGTTCCTCCACGTCCTCGTGGGGCAACTGGACAATGACGAGACCCTGCTTGGAAGCGTTGTTACGAAAGATGTCACCGAACGACGGCGCGATGATCGCTTCGAAACCGAAGTCCATCAGTGCCCACACGGCGTGTTCGCGCGACGAACCGGTGCCGAAGCGTGGACCCGCGACGAGAATCGTGGCACCGACGTAGCTCTGGTTGTTGAGAACGAAGTCGGGATCATCGCGCCACTCGCTGAACAGACCCCGACCGAAGCCCGTGCGCTCGACGCGCTTGAGCCAGTCCGAGGGGATTATCTGGTCAGTGTCGACGTCGGAACGTTCGAGCGGGACGGCGCGACCTTCGAGGATGCGAACCGCCCTCATGCGCCCAGCTCATCGGGTGAGGCGAAGCGACCGAGGAGAGCGCTCGCGACCGCAACGACGGGTGAAACCAGATGGGTGCGCCCGCCGCGACCTTGACGACCTTCGAAATTGCGATTTGACGTCGACGCACTTCGCTGGCCGGCACTCAGTTGATCAGGGTTCATTCCAAGACACATCGAGCAACCGGGCTCGCGCCACTCGAATCCCGCATCGAGGAAGATCTGGTCGAGACCCTCCTCTTCAGCCTGTCGCTTCACGCGATGCGACCCGGGTACGACAAGTGCACGCACGTTCGCCGCAACGTGGTGACCGCGTGCGACCTGCGCGCCGGCGCGCAGGTCTTCGATGCGCGAATTCGTGCACGAGCCGAGAAACACGATGTCAATCGGGATGTCTCGCATCGGTGTGCCGGGGGTGAGTCCCATGTAGGCGAGTGAGCGGGTGACGGCTTCACGCTGGTCGTGGTCGTCAAAATCCTCGGGCGACGGGACGACACCACTGAGTGCGACTACCTGGGCGGGGTTGGTGCCCCACGTCAGGTACGGGACGAGCGTCGAGGCGTCGAGTACAAGTTCTGCGTCGAAGGTGGCGTCGGCGTCACTGATGTAGCCCCGCCATCGCTCTGCCAATTGTTCGAATTCTTCACCTGATGGCACTCCAGGTCGCCCACGAAGATAGTCAATGGTCGTCTCGTCCACCGCAACCAGGCCGGCGCGTGCTCCGGCTTCGATGCTCATATTGCACACGGTCATCCGACCTTCCATCGAGAGTTGCTCGATGGCCTCGCCGCGGTACTCGAGCACGTAACCTGCGCCACCTCCGGTGCCAAGCTTGGCGACGATTGCGAGCACGATGTCCTTCGCGGTGACCCCAGACGGTGGCTGACCGGTGACGGTGATCGCCATGGTCTTCGCCTTCTGCTGGGGGAGCGTCTGGGTCGCGAGAACGTGTTCGACCTCGCTCGTACCGATACCAAAGGCCAGCGATCCGAACGCACCGTGGGTGGAGGTGTGCGAGTCGCCACAGACAATGGTCATACCCGGTTGCGTGACACCCAATTCCGGGCCGATGACGTGGACGATACCTTGGTTCTCGTGACCCCGGGGAAAGACGGTGATGCCGAATTCGTGGCAGTTCTCCTCGAGTGCCTCCAGTTGACGTTTGGAGATGGGGTCCTTTACGGGTGTGGAGATGGGATCGGTGGGCACGTTGTGATCTGCGGTGGCGAGCGTGCGGTCTGGACGGCGCACCGTGCGGCCGTTCAGCCGAAGGCCATCGAAGGCCTGGGGGCTGGTCACTTCGTGCACCAGATGCAGATCGATGTAGAGCAGCGTCGGCTCTCCTTCAGGAGACGCCACCACGTGTTCATCCCAGAGCTTTTCGTACAACGTGCGCGCCACGGCTACCTGATCCCGACGATCTTGACCTGCAAGACACCCGACGGCGCGTCGTAGTTCACGACGTCGCCGACTGACTTGCCTAAAAGTGCAGATCCGAGGGGTGAAGTGGGTGATGCGACGAGGACGTCGTCGGGCTTTTCCTCAATGGAGCCTATGAAGAACTCCTGGTAATCGTCTTCCGCATCGCCTTCGTAGACCACTTGGACGATGCTGGCGTGTTGGACGGCTCCCGCGTTCTCGTCTCGCTCGACGATCTCGTGATTGCGGATCACATTGTCGATTTGGCGAATTCGAGCCTCCATCTTGCCCTGGTCGTCCTTCGCGGCGTGGTAGTCGCCGTTCTCGCTGAGGTCACCAAGAAGACGGGCCGCTTCGATCACGCGCGCGATCTCGGTTCGACCAACGGTCGTCAAATGCTTGTACTCCGCACGCAACTTGTCCAGCGTCTCTTGGGTGATGCGATGAATTTCGCTCGCCATGGCGTGACCTCAACTAGTAGAGAAGTCCCAATTCTACTGTTTCGTTCATTGCCCGCACTGGGTGAGTTTGCCATCCCTGGGCTTCACCGAGCAAAATGTAAGAAACGAGGAGACGAAGAGCAATGAACCAACGCACGTACCGCGTGGCCGTGCTCGGGGGCGACGGGATCGGCCCGGAAGTCACCAGTGCTGCGCTCGAGGTTGTGCGTGCTGCGGGCGTGCACCTTGAGACCACGGAGTTCGAACTCGGCGCCGCGCGATATCTGCGAGACGGTTTCGTGTTAGACGACGCGACGCTCGAGGCGCTCAGGGGTTTCGACGCCATACTCTTGGGGGCGATCGGCCCCGCCATTGGCGACACGCGAATCCCCGGCGGTGTGCTGGAGCGTGGACTCCTTCTTCGGCTGCGCTTCGGCCTCGATCTCTACATCAACTACCGTCCGTTTCGCGGTGTGGCGGGTTCGCTCGCCGAGGGTTGTGAGTTCGCCATCGTGCGTGAGAACACCGAGGGTCCCTACGCCGGCGAGGGTGGCGTGCTGCGTCACGGGACTGCGCACGAGATTGCAACGCAGGGATCGGTGAATACGCGTTTCGGTGTGGAGCGCTGTGTGCGATACGCGTTCGAGCGCGCGGCGAAGCTGCAACGTCCGCGGTTGACCTTGGTGCACAAGACCAATGTCCTGACGTTCGCCGGCGAGTTGTGGAGTCGCGTCGTGCGCGAGGTCGCGGGTGAGTACGAGAAGGTGGAAGTCGACTACAACCACGTCGACGCCGCGTGCATCTACCTGGTGGAAGACCCGTCACGATACGGCGTCATCGTCACTGACAACCTTTTTGGCGACATCTTGTCGGACCTCGCCGGCGCGGTCACCGGCGGTATTGGCTACGCCGCGAGCGCCAACCTCAATCCGGCACGCACCGGCGCGTCACTCTTCGAGCCCGTACACGGCGCCGCTCACGACATCGTGGGGACCGGTCGGGCTAATCCGCTCGCCGCAGTCTCCTCAGCCGTTTTGATGCTGGAGCATCTGGGCGAGGACGCGGCTGCATCGCGTATCGCGCGCGCAGTGCAAGAATTCGATGGAGACGTCGCGGTGCTCGGCACCGACGGGGTCACAAAGCAGCTAATTGAGAGGTTGTAATGCCAATAACACCTACGAAGAAGATCTGGATGGACGGCACGCTCGTCGACTGGGAGTCAGCGACGACCCACGTGCTCAGTCACACGCTGCACTACGGTACGGGCGCCTTCGAGGGCATTCGTGCCTACAAGACCCCCAACGGCGTGGCGATCTTTCGCTTGCGCGAGCACATGCAGCGGCTCCTCAACAGCTGCAAGATCTTGATGATCGAGGTCCCGTTCACCTTGGATCAGCTGTGTGACGCGGCTCTCGAAGTGGTGCGGGTGAACGAGCTCGACGAAGGCTGCTACATGCGACCGCTCGTCTATCTCGGGTACGGCGAGATGGGGATCTACCCACTGTCCTCGCCGGTCAACGTGGCGATCGCCGCGTGGCCGTGGGGTGCGTACCTCGGCGACCACGGCGTGGAGAATGGCGTGAGGATGAAGATCTCTTCGTGGACACGTCACGCGCCAAACGCAATGCCCACCGCCTCCAAGACTGTTGGTGGTTACGTGAACTCGAGCTTGGCCAAGGTCGAAGCGCTGAAGGCCGGATACGACGAGGCGATCATGCTCGGACCTGACGCGAGAATCTCTGAGTGCACGGGTGAGAACCTCTTTATCGTCCGTGACGGCCTGCTCATCAGCCCGCCACCGTCCGAAGCGGGGGCGCTTCGAGGGATCACGCAGGCGAGCATCGTGAAGATCGCCAACGACCTGGGATATCAGGTGAGTTTTGAAGCAATGCGCCGAGACGACTTGTATTTGGCGGACGAGGCATTCCTCACCGGCACCGCCGCCGAGGTCGTGCCGATTGCGTCGGTGGATGACCGTCTGGTCGGCACCGGCACACCGGGACCCGTCACCAAGGCAATTCAGTCAACGTACTTCAAGGCCGTACGTGGTCAGATTCCCGAGTACGAGGATTGGCTCGCGAGGGTCTAGTCGCTCGAGAGATAGTCTCGAAGTGTGACACAACCAACGTTTTCTCCCGTACCCTCCGCAGGCGAGGTGCGACCTTCGATGAAGACCGCGACGCCCGAACTCGCCCGCGCGAAGAAGCCTGGGCTCCAGCGTTCGCCCGTGGTCGCCAAGGGAGCCGGTTTCGGTACCTCCGCGCCCGGCGAAGGGTTCGCTCTTACCATCGCGCATCGTGAAGTGGGCAAACTCACGTTCGCCAA
Source organism: Actinomycetes bacterium (assembly GCA_021781335.1). Taxonomy (GTDB): domain Bacteria; phylum Actinomycetota; class Acidimicrobiia; order Acidimicrobiales; family RAAP-2; genus RAAP-2. Next base: position 57,299 of record JAJXXA010000069.1, on the reverse strand, counting down.
TGAACACGATCGTCACGACGTCGAGACGGGGGTCGCGCTCGTCGCGGCCAAACGAGCGAGCCTCGTCGGACGAGGTCCAATCTTGGGCGACGTGCACGTGGCGCTTGATATTTTCGGACTTCGCGACGTTGAAGTGATCGACCACGAACGTTGCAGCGCCTTTGCGGGCCTTTCGCACAGTTACGTGAAGCAACGCCACTTCGTTGACGCGATCAGCGACACCGCGCTGGTTCCAGCCGCGACCTCTCATTAGTACCCCAACTACTGAAGGAATATATGAGTTTTGACCTGACGAGTGAGCAACGTGCCTTTCGAGACGTGATGCGTAGTTTTGTGGACGAGCGAATCGCCCCACATGCCGCACGCTACGACCGTGAACAGATTTTTCCCCAGGATAGTTTTGATGCCTGCGTCGAAATGGACCTGCCATCGCTCAATGTTCCTGAGGCGTACGGTGGCGCGGGAGCCGACATGGTGACCCAAGCCATCATGGCTGAGGAGCTCGCGCGAGGGTGCGCGTCGACGTCGGTGACGATGCTCATCTCGAAGCTTGGGATGCTGCCCATCATGAACTTCGCCTCCGAGGAGATAAAGCGGGAATACCTTCCCCGCATTGCTCGTGGAGAGATCCAAGCCAGTTACTGCCTCTCCGAGGCCGATGCGGGATCTGACGTTGCGAGCATGCGTTCGCGCGCGGTGAGAGACGGCGACGACTACATACTCAACGGTTCCAAGTACTGGATCACTAACTCGGGAGTGTCCGATACGTATACCGTCTTTGCGAGCACCGACCCCGAAGCGCGCAGTCGTGGCATCACGTGCTTTCTCGTCGAGAAGGACTGGGGGCTCAAGTTCCCCAAGCACGAAGACAAGATGGGTCTTCGCGCGTCACCGACCGGCGAGGTCGTCTTCGAAGACGTGCGGGTGCCGGCGTCGCATCGAATTGGCGAGGAGGGTGAAGGCTTCAAGATTGCGATGCACACGCTCGATCGCTCGCGTCCGACCATTGGCGCCCAAGCCGTTGGTATAGCGCAGGCCTCCATCGACTTCGCGGGTGGTTACATGAAGACGCGTAAGGCGTTCGGCGCACCGATTGCTGACCTGCAAGGTCTTCGCTTCATGCTCGCCGACATGGCCATTCGAACCGAGGCCGCGCGCGCGCTCGTGTACCGTGCGTGCGCCACCATCGACGCGGGCGACCCTGACAATCAACTCAGCTACCTCGGCGCGGCGGCCAAGTCGTTCGCTTCAGACACGGCGATGAGCGTGGCGACAGATGCCGTACAGTTGCTGGGTGGCTACGGCTTCACCAAGGAGTTCCCTGTCGAGCGCTTTATGCGCGACGCGAAGATCACGCAAATCTACGAGGGGACCAACCAGGTGCAGCGCGTCGTCATTTCTAAGCACCTCTTGAAATAGGAATCAATGTCGAATTCAACTAGTAGTGCCAACGACATCGTTCGTCGCGGCCTCCTCAAGATTCACGAAGACGTCGTGCTCTCCACGGTTGACTCACTCAACTTGAAGGGCACTCGACTCCAAGCGGTGGTCGGTATGCCGCTTCGCACGCTCCAGCAGCGACGCGATGTGGTCAATTTCGCGTCAACGGCGCCGATGGCCGCCGTGAAGGGTCTGTTGGAACTCCTGGCCCTCAATCCTCTCGAGCGGGTGATTGAGGTGTTGGGTGAACACGCAGACTCTCCCTCTTTCGAGCAGCTGGGTGCCGCGCTCGACGAGTTGGTGACCAATGGTATGAGCGATGACGAGGTCGTGGCGATGTTGACGTTCGCCGTCGGCGAGGCCTTCCCCGCGGCACCGCATTGTCGTCGACTCCTCGAAGAGCGCCCCCAATGGGCGTTGCCCGAACTGCCCGACGGCGTGTCGGCATCGTCACTGCTCACACCCAAAGAGGTCGACGCCGAGGTTCGAGCACAGCGACGCCTTCGCCGCGAGCAGGAGAAGGCGAAGAAGAAGTCGGTGTCCGCACGACCCGCGAAGCCGTCGAGGGTGAAAGGCACCCACAAGCACGCGTCACCCCCTTCGATCGAGGTTCGCACCCCTGAGATAACGCTCGACGTGCTCGAGCGGCGTCGAATTGTGCTCACGCCGAGCGAGCTGGCCCAGTTCAGCCCCGACCACCCGCTCGTCGGTTCGGTCGTGCTCGTTGAAGTGCCCTACAGCGCCGTCGACCCTGAGGCGCCCGAACAGAAGTCCAAGCAGCGTCCGGCCGTGGTCGTGGGTGCCTCCGACGATGGCGTCCTCGTCCAGGGTGTCTACACCAACCCGGGTTCGACACGGGTGCTCTTTCAACCGTGGCGTCGACTCGGCCTCGATCACGTGTGTTACGTCGAAGGCGTGCGCGTGGCGGTGCCCGTCGCGCTCGACAGCCTCGAACGCTTGGGTCGGCTCGCCGATGACGAGTGGAACAGCCTCATCTGAGCCGTACAACGCTCCTCACTTAGGTCAATTCTTACGTTGATCGCGACGATACGGCGCTCGAATTTCGTAGAATTGCCCTTAATCGCCACGAGAGAGGGCCATGCGTAAGTTCGCGTTACTTGCCGTACTGGCGATACTGATCGGGCTCGGGGCGTACATGTATAGCTCGCGACATGCGAGCGTGGCGGCACAGAGCACGACGCCAAGTACCACTACGACGACCACATTGGTCACGACAACGACTGTGGTGACACCGCCCGCCGTGTGCGGCCAGCCAGCCAGTGCCACGTCGACGTGCGCATCCTGGACGGCGCGCGACACCTGGACCGGTGGACCAACGCCGGTCTACACGACCTCCTTCTCCCCATTCGCGTCGTACCCCGGGGTCACCGCGTACGCCTCGTGGATCCGGACGTCCGGCACTGATCTTGCGCTCTACCCGGGTTATGAGGGACCCGGTGTGACAACGTTGCCACGTGGCCCAGAGATGGTGCCGCCGTCGGCGACACCTCGACTACTTGCGACCTTCAATTCGGGTTTCTACGAGCAAGATGGCCCCGCCGGTTTCTACGTGAACCACACGTTGTACTTCCCGATGGTCAGGGGTTTGGCGACGGTGGTTCGTTACACCAACGGAACGGTCGACATCATTGACTGGACGGGTGCGACTCGACCAGGTTCAGACATCGTCATGGCGCGCCAGAATCTCCCGCTGCTCGTCAACAACGCTCGTGTCGTACCGGGGGCGGCCGACAACGCGGCCTGGGGCCTCACCCTTCATGGCGCGCCAGCGGTGTGGCGAACGGCGCTCGGGGTCGACGCCCAAGGCAATCTTGTCTACGCCGCAGTGGCGGATGTGACCGCAGAACAGCTCGCGCAGACCATGCTGGAACTGCACGTGGTTCGAGCGATGGAACTCGACATCAATCCCGAATGGCCGATCTTCGTCACGTATGCCGCCGCGGGCGCGCGGGGTCCGTCGCTAGATGTTCCCAATCCCAACCAGATCCCTAATCGCTTCCTTTACGCCAGCACCAAGGACTTCTTCGCGGTCTTTGTCTCGGCGAGACCGGGCGAGGCGCAGCCGTGGTAGGAAAGCATGACGCCCGGGCCCAAGGAGATGGTCAACGCGTCGCGCGGCGTCGTCGAGGGTTGTGGCTCGGGTCGCTGACGGTCCTCGTGCTAGCGGGGGGCACGTTGGTGGCGCTCGATTCGACTCACGGTGCGACTTCGCCCACGACGACGAGCTCGCCCACGACCACGTTGTTACCGGTAACCACAACGACCGCTCTGCCCACGGTGCGCATCGCTGCGGTGGGCGATATGGAACTCGGCAACTCGCCGCAACTTCCCTCGGATCCGCGAGCGTACCTCCAGCCGATCACCCATGCATTGGCGGCGCCCATCGTCTTTGGAAACCTCGAGGGCACCCTCACCGACAGCGCCCACTCCAAGTGCGTGCCCAACGGGACGTCGTGTTACACATTTCGGGTCCCGACCTCGTACGCCGCGGTCTATCGCTCGGCGGGGTTCACCGTGCTGAACAGCGCCAATAACCACGCCTACGACTTTGGCCAGCAGGGCGTCATCGATACCTCAACGGCACTGCGCGCTGCCGGTATCGTCCAGGCCGGATTACCCGGGCAGATAGGCGTAGTGAGAGACGGCGGCGTCAAAGTCGCGTTCGTCGACTTCGCTCCTTACTACAACACCAACGACATGCTCGATTTTCCCGCGGCGGCTCGATTGATTGCGCGCGCCCACCAGCTCGCGAACGTCGTTGTGGTGTACATGCACGCGGGTGCCGAGGGGGCCTCCGCCGATCACGTCACTCGCCAGAGCGAGTCCTTCTACGGTGAGAATCGAGGCAACCCGTACGCGTTTGCGCACGCCGCCATCAATGATGGAGCGGATCTGGTGATCGCTAGTGGACCACATGTGCTGCGGGGCATGGAATGGTTTAAGGGACATCTCATCGATTACAGCCTGGGAGACTTCGCGAATTATTACGACTTCTCCGCCGCGGGGGTTCTGGACCTCTCGGCCATTCTGCACGTGACCCTTGACGCGAACGGCGGATTCGTCTCGGGAACTTTCACGTCGGTGCGACTGAGTACATCGGGCCAGCCATCAGTCGATCCAACGAACGCGTCGTCGACGTTTGTCAATGAACTCTCTCGCGCTGATTTCGGTGCGAACGCGGCACTCATCGGCGCCGGCGGCGCCATACTGCGCGCCGGTTAGCAGCCGCCCGCTGGACCGGGCACGCCCGGGCCCAAGTGAAAATCGTCAACCGTGCCAACATTCGCGGGTCGCGGGTTCGGTCCGAGGTGCACCACGTACCAGACACCTCGCCACGAAATCAACGAGGCGACCCGCACCGATTCAATTCGCGTGCCGCGTCTGAAGACCAAGCGAACCCCTGGCAGATGCCAGTAGCCAATCGTGTTCTCGCAGGCTCCCGGCGCAATCCACGCGGCGTCCGAGGGCGCGCTCGAGACGCGCACGAACGTGACGCCAGGACCGGTCGTCAAGAGGTGGTGGTACGCCGAGACGTCCAGTGCGAAGAGGGCGACGAGCCGGTCTTGATAGTCCGCGGCGGGGTCGGGGATCTGTCCTTGCTTCATGTGAAGGTACGCGTCGCGCGGAAAGAACACCCGCTCACCGAGAGCGGGTGAGTCTGACGTAATTGCTCGCCACAACGTACGCATCTGGGCGTTCAAGTCGGACGTAAAGTTTGGCTCGTTGCGAGTCTGGGGGAGGAATCGCGCCCCCGCGGCACCAACGGGGGTGTGGGTGAACGCAGTGGCGACACTCACTGTTAAGGCCAACAGCGAAAGTCCACGCAAGAAGCGTGACGTGCCCGCTTTGGGGGAGCGACCAGCCATCATGATTTCAGCCTACGAGTGGGGTGCGCGTAGAGCGCGTCGACGCGCAAGCACGAGCACTCCCGCTGCGGCGAGCACCAAGCCAGCCAGTTGCACGCCGACCGATCCACTGTGGGAATGTTGCCCGAGCAACCAACGCTCGTCGAAGGCGCGAACGACTCCCCACACGATCATCGCAGCGCCCGTGATCGAACCCGGGCGTCGCGTTGGCCACCTACGTTCGCTCCAAATCAGTGCGAGCCACAAGAGACCGTCCTCGCCGCCTTGAATGAGTGGCACCGGGACACGCTTTCCAATTTGACCCGCGTAATGCATCCCGAACCACTGGTGGGTGAGGTGTCCACCACCACCCACCATCAATTGTGGTCCAAGGACTCTGCCCAGTGCCCAGCCCGCGATGAGGGCGGGCAAGAGCGCGTCAGTGAATCGAGCGAGCGACGACCCGGGCCACCATCGACGTTGGAGGTACAGACCCACGGGAACTGCGAAGCCGATGCCGCCAAAGCTGGCGAGCCCCCCTTGCCAGATTGCGATCCATCGGGCCGGGTGTCCGGCGTAGTAGCCCCAGTTCGTTGCGATATTGGCCGCGCGTGCTCCAATGAGTCCACTGACGATCAGTGCTGTCGCGAATCTGGCGAATCGTTCAACGCCAAAGCCCGCGGCACGCAGACGACGTTCTGAATAGATGTACGTGACGTAAGCGGCGATTGCGAGGCCGAAACCGTAGAGGTGAAAGACGAGCGGACCGACGTGAAACGATGTGGGAAGACCCGACACTTAGGCTCGAGGTCGACCGAGGCCGGCAAATCCGTATCCCAAGCGGATCGGCACGATGTGCACTCGTGTGCCGGTCTGCTCCGCTTCGATCATGTCTCCGTGTCCTACGTACATCGCGACGTGTTCGTCGCCGTTGTAGCCGTAGAACAAGAGGTCACCCGGCTGGATGTCGTAGAGCGGTACTCGCATGGTGTCTGCGTACTGCGCGCCCGAGTAGTGGGGAAGGTAGATACCAGCCGCGTCGTAGGCGAGCATGACGAGCCCTGAGCAGTCCACGCCAGCGCGTGATGCCCCTCCCCATGCGTACCACGTGCCGATGTAGGACATCGCCGCGCGCACCGCGATGTTGGCTCTCGAGTTGGGTGGCGGCGCGGGAAAGCCACTTTGTGGTTTCGCTGATGCCAATGCTCCCGCAGACTTGGCCGCCGCCGCGGCGGCGGCCTGGGCGACGTAGGTCGCAATTTGCCCCTTCACTTGCCCGAGGGTGCGTTGCAGGGAGGCCTGGAGGAGTTTGGCCTGGTGAAACGATGAGGCCGCGGCGACGGCGGCGGCACGCGCCAGCGCATCTTCACGCTTCAACAGTGCCCGCTCTCGCGTCAGCTCGATCTTGTAGTTCTTCAGACTCGCAATGGTGGCACTGATGTTGCCTTGCGCGAGTTTGCTGTAGACGTTGGTCGCACCAATCTTTGATGCGCTGGGCGAGAACAGGGGATTGTTGCTCGCCGCCGAGCCGTTGGTCACATAAGCGAAGATGGCGTCGGCGCGCAGTTGCGTGTTGTTCTTGTTCACGCTCTGCTCAATTCCCGCAACGGTTGCTCTCGTGTTGGTGATCTCGTTGTTGACCTTGTTCAGTTTGATACGCGCTTCGTCGTACTTCTGACCCAAGCCTTCGACGCGGGCATTGATGGACTGAATCTGGTTGTAGAGGACGGTGGCCTTGGCCCGCTCGTTCGTGATCGTCGAGGCCCCCGATGGGCGTGGCAAAGCAGCCACAGTGCTGGAACACACTGCGACGACAGCCAAAGTGGACTTAATCCACCGGAACCGCTGAAGTCCCCTAGTTGGCCGTAGCGTCGAGAAGCGCGCAGAGCGCCCGACGTCGGTCACGGATGTAAAGGCTATCGGTTGGGAACCCGGCCGGGGGACAAGAAATACATAAGAAATTCCATTTTTCCTGGTCAACTTCACTATATTTCGTGCAACGGCGACGTGTGGGCGATTCGTCCCTTCGCGGCGATGTGGCCAGAATAGGCTCATCGCATGTCAGAACGCTCTCGCTCGCTTCCACGCAGGTCCTGTCTCTCCACTCCCGGTTCGTCGGACCGGTTTCTCGCGAAGGCGCCGACCGCGACGGCGGATATGAGTTTTCTCGACCTCGAGGATTCGGTTGCGCCCAATGAGAAGGTCGCCGCGCGAGCGAAGGTTGTGAACGCGATCACGACGCTTGCGTGGGATGAGAGAGTGCTGTGCGTGCGGGTCAACGCGTGGGACACCCCATGGACGTACGGTGACGTGATCGAAGTAGTCGGCGGTGCGGGGGTGCGCCTCGATGAGATCATGATGCCAAAGGTCGAGCGCGCATCTGACGTCGTCGCGATGGATTTGTTGTTGACCCAAGTGGAAAAGAACGCGGGCCTGCCGGTCGGTCACATCGGCATCGAGGCGCAGATTGAGACCGCCCAAGGTCTCATTAACGTCGAGGAGATCTGTGCGGCGTCCTCACGGCTCGAGACGATCGTCTTTGGCCCCGCCGACTTCGCTGCATCCATTGGCATGCCGGTCACGACCATCGATGAGACCATCCACCACGGCCCCTCGAATCCGTTCAGTTACGTCTTCGCGAAGATTCTCATGGCGGGAAGGGCCAACGGCCTTCAGGTGATTGACGGTCCCTTTTTGAAGGTCCGCGACAATGAAGCCCTTCGCTACGCGGCGGGGATCACCTCTTCTTACGGTTTTGACGGCAAGTGGGCGCTGACCCCGGACCAGGCCCTCGTGCTCAACGAGGTCTATTCGCCGAGCCAGGAACTCTTCGACAAGTCCTATGACATTCTTGACGCCTATCGGGTCGCAACCGAACAAGACCGCACGGGTGCCCTGATGTTCGGCGATGAGATGATCGACGAAGCTTCGGCCAAGATCGCGAATTCCTTCGTGGCTCGTGGGCTTCGCTCGGGAATGAGCAGGACCGCGAACTAGCGGCCTCGGGTGTGTCTTATTAGGAGATGTTCCCAGTAAGGTGAGCCTCGTGACCACCGTGGCCCCACCTCCAACCAAGTTGCGCCACCGGGTTCGTGCCTCGTTCTCCCCGTCGGAATGGCGCAGCCTCTATGGGATGTTGGCCTTCATTGTCTTGTTGCACGTGTTGGGTTGGGGTCTGTTGTTGCTTGCCTCGTCACACCACTACACGGGTGGGTCCAGCAAGATTCTCGGCGTCGGCACCGGGGTGCTCGCGTACACCCTGGGAATGCGACACGCCTTTGACGCTGATCACATTGCCGCCATTGACAACACGACGCGAAAGTTCATGTCCGAGGGCAAGCGGCCAATGTCGGTCGGTTTCTTCTTCTCGTTGGGACACTCCTCGGTCGTCTTTGGCCTCACTGTGCTCCTCGGTCTCGGAGCGCGTGCGCTCGGACCCCAGATCGCCAATTCGAGCTCGGGGCTGCATCACTACGGCGGCCTCATTGGCACCGTGGTGTCGGGAGGCTTTCTCTACATCATCGCCACACTCAATGCGGTGGTGTTGTACGGGATCGTGCGACTCTTCGTCCAGATGCGCCAAGGACGTTTTGATGACTCGGAGCTCGAGCGTCACTTGAACGCCCGTGGATTCATGATGCGATTCTTTGGACCCATTGCGCGTTCGGTGGATAAGCCCTGGAAGATGTACCCGGTCGGTCTGCTCTTCGGCTTGGGTTTTGACACCGCGACTGAGGTGGCGTTTCTGGTGCTCGCGGGAACCTCCGTGGCCGCCGGTCTCCCCTTTTGGGCAATCTTGTCACTGCCGTTCTTGTTCGCGGCGGGCATGAGTCTGCTCGACACCATCGACGGCTCGTTCATGAACTTTGCCTACGGGTGGGCATTCTCCAAGCCCGTGCGCAAGGTCTATTACAACATCGCGATCACTGGACTCAGCGTGTTCGTCGCTTTCTACATTGGCACACTGGAACTCTTGCAGGTCCTCGCCGGCCAACTTCACTTGAAGGGTGGGCTGTGGAGTTACGCCGCCGGATTCAACATCAATCGGGCGGGCTTTGTCATCGTGGGGCTGTTCGTCGCGGTCTGGACCTTCGCGTTGCTCTTTTGGCGATACGGCAAAGTGGAACAGCGGTGGGAGCGCGCGGCACTTCGCGCACAGACCGCCCGCGGTGACCGACCCGACCTGCACTCGGCCGGGCTCGAACTGGGTGCGGTGCACGCCGCTTTCACCATCGACGAGCCTTAGGCACTGCTGCGCTCGTCCAACAGTCGACGTGCGACGACCTTGAGACAAAGCGTCTCGTCGGCTCCTTCGAAGATCGAGAGGACTCGCGCATCGACGAAATAGCGACTGACGGGATACTCCTCGGCGTAGCCCATACCTCCGTGGATCTGCATGGCTTCGCGCGTCACCCACTCGGCCGCACGACACACGTACGCCTTAGCCATTGACGCTTCGGTGGCGCCGCCACCTCGGCCCATCAAGGTCGCCACGTGGAGGGAGAACTGTCGAGAGCATTGGATGATGGCGGCCATCGTGGCGAGTTTCACTCGAGTGAGCTCGTAATTGATGATTGGTTGTCCAAAGACCACGCGGTTTCGTGCGTACTCGAGAGCCGCGTCATACGCGGCTTGCATCACGCCTACGGCGCGTGCCGCGGTCTGGATACGTCCGTTCTCGAATCCGGCCATCTGAAAATAGAAGCCCTTGCCGAGGCCGGCCTCCGCCCCGACCAAGTTCTCGTCGGGCACGAACCAATTGTCAAAGCTCAATTCGTACGAATGCATGCCCCGATAGCCCAGCGTGTCGATTGGCCGCCCTTCGAGGCGCCCATTGGGGTCGGCGCGTCCCTCGCCGTCGGCGTCTTGGGAGAACGTGAATCCGTGACTGTCACCTTGTGGCTTCTCGACGAGGAACAACGAGAGGCCACGGTGGGCTTTGGAGCGATCAGGGTCGGTTCGCGCGAGCAGCATCAACACGTCGGCGCGCGCGGCGAACGTGCACCAGGTCTTACTGCCGTTGATCAGCCAACCACCCGCGGTCTTGGTGGCCATGGTGGTGAGGCCCGCGACATCGCTGCCAAAGTCCGGCTCGGTGACGGCGATCGCCGCGAGGGATTCCGCGCTGGCGAGCCGAGGGAGCCAGCGCTGCTTTTGTTCGTCGGTACCGCCATTCACCAGTGCGCGAGTCAGGATCTCGGGCCGGGTGATCAATGATCCGCCGATGCCGAGTCCGCCCCAGGAGAGCTCCTCAGTGGCGATGACCATGGCGAGATACTCGGATTCGCCCCCCGTGGCGAACCCGCCGTACGCCTCGGGCACCGAGAGACCGAAGCCACCTAGCTGGTTGAGGCCGTCGATGATCGATTCGGGAATATCGGCGTTGGCCCGATGGACATGCTCCGCGTGCGGGCGGACTTGCTCTTCTGCGAAGCGGTGGAACATCTCAGACACCATCTGGTAGTCCTCGCCGAGGTGGCGCGGTCCTGGCGTCTCGGCGAGGGTAGCGAGGAACCCAGGGTCTCGGTAGGCACGCGCGAATGACTCAAAGGGGACGTACCACGTGGGGCCTGCGCCCCACAGTTCTTCGCGAGCGAAGACGCGAGTGTGCAGATCACTGATCGCGTGGGCCAGGAACGCAGCGAACAGCGAAGCCTCGATCGGGCCCTTCTGCGCGTAGGAAAGACAGGCGCGTGCCGTTGCGATCGCGCTTGACGCGTGCGCGAGGTCATAGGCCAGCGTCTGATTCTCATCAACGCCGCCCAGCTCGGCGAGTCGCTGCACCGCAGTGTCGATCAGTGACTGCGCGTGCTCAATAAGTTCAGCGGCGTGGGCGAGGTCGATGTCAGGTGTCGTCATAGGTGAAATTTACTGGTTCTTCGAGGGGCGCACGAGCGGCCTAGGCTGAAGGTATGAATGTGACAATGCTCCTCGCGGACGCGGCCCAAGTGGCCGATGGCAAGCTTTATATCCTGGGCGGCGGATGGTCGGTGACCGGACCTGATCCCGTACCGTCGGCGGTCGCACTAAAGGTGAGTGTGGATTGGCACGAATTTAACGAGCAGCACCACTGGGAGCTCTTCCTTGAAGACGCGGACGGCCAACTGGTGCACTTTGACACCCCCGATGGACTTCAGAGCATTGAAGTGCGTGGCGATTTCACCGCCGGGGCACCTGAGGGCGTACCCGTCGGGACACCCGTCGACGTGCCGATTGCCGTGAACTTTGGACCTATTCCACTCGTGCCCGGGGCTCGTTACACCTGGCGCATGGTGGTCGACGGGGAATCTCTTCCGGGCGGCACCGTGTCTTTTACGACTCGTCCCGCCATCGAAGAGCCACAAGAGCAGTAACGTCGCACTACTTCAAGGAAAGGTCGTCAGTGAGCATGAGCACTTTTGATCGTCCCTTCGGTCGCTATTTCGAGGAGTTCGAGATCGGTGACGTGTACAAACACTGGCCGGGCAAGACCATCACGGAAGCTGACGACCATCTGTTCTGCATGATCACGATGAATCACCACCCACTGCACACCAATGCGTGGTTTGCCGAGAACGAGAGTGTGCAGCGAAAGAACGTTGTTGTCGGCAACCTTGTCTACTCGCTCGTCTTGGGTATGAGTGTTCCCGATGTCTCGGGCTCGGCAATCGCAAATCTTGAAGTGGAGAGTCTGATCCACCGTTTTCCGACCTTTCACGGCGACACGATCTACGCCGAGACCCGTGTCCTGGACAAGATCCCCTCGACGTCGAAGAACGATCGTGGCATCGTTGTCGTAGAGACAAAGGGTTTCAATCAAGAGGGGATGGAAGTCTGCTACTTCCGACGAAAAGTGATGGTATGGAAAAAAGACTTCGCCCCCGTGCGACGTCGCCCCTACGGTGACGACGTCTGGGGTTAGCGACCGCGCGGCGTTTCGACGCGCGCTTCGTCGTGCCGCACCAGGATTGCAGCGAGCGCTACCGTGGATCAATCATCCTGACCCCTGGGCAATTCTCGTAAGCGAGGTCATGCTGCAACAGACCCAGACGGCGCGCGTGATCGAACCGTGGACGATCTTTCTTCAGCGTTTCCCAACGCCACGGGCGTGCGCTGATGCGCCACTTTCGAGTGTGCTCACCGTATGGGGCGGGCTCGGATTTCCACGACGCGCCAAGGCTCTGCACACCGCGGCCAAAACGATTCGCGACGAGTTTCAAGGTGTGGTGCCCGATGACGTGCGCGCCTTGCGCGGCCTCTCGGGTGTTGGCGAGTACACAGCGAACGCGGTTGCCTCATTCGCATTCGGTCAACGAGTCGCGGTACTCGACACGAACGTTGGGCGGATCGTCTCACGTGCGATCGCCAACAAATCTCTCAGTGTGCGAGATGCGCGAGAGATAGCTCAGTCGCTCCTTCCACGCGATGACGTCGCAGCTTTCAACCAGGCAATGCTCGACCTTGGCGCCCAGTACTGCCGGTCGACGCCGCTCTGTGAGAGTTGTCCGGTACGCGGTGGGTGTGCGTGGCGACGTCACGGTGGCGCAGATCCTGCGCCGACAAGTGCTGGCGTATCTCGTCCTCAGGGCACCTTCGCTGGTTCAAACCGTCAGATCCGAGGTCGGGTGTTGGCGATGTTGCGAGAAGGGCCAGTGTCCTGGACCCGGCTTGACCAGTCGCTGTCGGAGGTGACGATGGAGCGCAGAGAACTCATTGTCCGCAGTCTCATCGATGACGGCCTCGTCGAGGAGGTTCGCCGTCGCCTGCAGCTTGCCAAGTGAGCACATCGGAGTTGTCGGGCCTCGCGCGTTGATCGGTATGCGGCGTGACACGCACCAACGCCGGTAAGGTGCCACGCGTGAGTTCACTGGAGATTGCGCACTACAAAGAAGTGGTCGGACACTACGTGACGGGCGTGGTCGCGGTCACCGCTTCGACACCTGACGGCCTCGCCGGGTTCACGTGTCAAACTTTCGGATCGCTGTCATTGGAGCCGATCCTTGTGTCGTTTGCGGCGAGGAGTGTCGGAGAGTCCTGGTCAAGGGTCAAAAATGCCGAGTCAATCGGTATCAACATCCTTTCATCTGAGCAAGAGGCGCTCGCGCGCGTCTTTGCCACGACAGGCATCGACAAGTTCAATGGCGTTGGGTGGAGCGTCGGGCCAGAGGGTGCGCCGATGCTGGACGGCGCCATTGCACATCTTGAGGGCCGGATCTCACAGCTCTCCACGTACGGAGACCACGACATCGCAATCGTCGCCATTGACTACGTGGCCGCGCACCCGGGTACCCCGCTGGTCTATTACCGTGGCGGCTTCGCCGAGCTTACGTAGGCGCGACGTTTACTACGCTTCGTCGTATGGCCAAGTCCCTAGAGATGAGCGAACGACGAAGTGAGGGTGCGTGATCCTCGCACTCGAGTTGATCGCCGCAGTACTGGTCATCGTGATCCTTGCGGTGGGTGTGCTCCGGTACCGAAAGCTTCGCCGCGATCATGTCCGTGGTGACACACTGAAGTCGACGCGGCTGATCTCGCCACCGCCGTCGCCCTACGCCACTTCGAAGGGGTTTCGACTCGTCAAAGATCCAAATGAAGCGCCCAGTGACGCTCAACGTACGACGCCCGCGCGACCGCGCCTCGAGCCGTCTCGAGAATACGTGTTTGGAGAGTCACAGGCGCCGATCTACGACGTTGAGGCGCTGGCCCAACTTCGACACGATGAACGCTGGGCATTGTCGAGGTCTGCTCGGCGCGCGACGTTCACACCTAGTTTCGTACGCAAATTGGCGGTGGTGCTCCTGGTCGTTCTCGTCATTGCTGTTGGTGCGTTCTACTATTTCGACCACTCGAGCTCGAAACCGAACTCGACATCGACAACGACAACGACAACGACAACCAGGACCGGTATGGCGCCGCCAAGTGCTCAGGTGGGGGCCTACTCCTCGGGCGTCGTGATCTCGTTCAATATGAACGCAAGGACTTGAGCCTCGTCGCGCCACGCCTCATAGCGACCAGAGGGACCGCCGTGGCCGGCGCCCATCTCCGTCTTCAGGTACGCAACGTTGGCGGGATTGGCATCACGTAGTTTCAACACCCATTTGGCCGGTTCCCAGAACCCGACGCGCGAGTCGTTCAATCCACCGGCTGCGAAGAGATGCGGATAGACACGAGTCGAGCCGTCCTCATTGAGCGAGCGAACGTTGTCATAGGGCGAATAGGACTTCATGGTGCGATACGCGGTCGCACTCTCATCGGGGTTTCCCCATTCTTCCCACTCGCCAACGGTGAGCGGCAGCGTCGCATCAAGCATTGTCGTGAGTGCGTCAACGAATGGCACCTCAGCCACCACACATCGAAAGAGCTCGGGCGCCAAGTTCATCACGGCACCCATCAAGAGCCCGCCGGCGGAGCCGCCGCGAATGGCCAGGCGTGAAGGAGTGGTCCAGTGCTGATCAATGAGGTGGCGCGCCACCGAAACGAAGTCGCTGAAGGTAGTCGGCTTTTGCGCGAGTTTGCCCATTTCGTACCAGGACCGACCCATCTCACCACCCCCTCGTACGTGGGCAATGGCGAAGATCACACCCCGATCGAGCAGGGAGAGTCGAAGTGAAGAAAAGGCGGGGTCGATAGAGATCTCGTAGCTGCCGTAGCCGTAGAGCAAGAGTGGTGCCGGAGCCAGAGGTCGCGCTCCGTCGGCGCCAACTTCAACGAGGTCTCGACGTGCGACGAATGACACCGGGATGCGTGCACCGTCGCTCGCTTCGACCCAGAGTCGTCCACTGACGTAGTTAGCGGCGTCATAGCCACCACGGACCCGTTGCTGCTTTCTCACAATCACCTCGCCGGTCGCGGCGACGATGTCGGCGATGAGGTGAGGTGTGACTAAGGACGTGATATCGACGCGTACCAGAGAGGTGTCGTAACTCACGTTGGCCGACAGTGACACTGTGCTCGGGCTGACGTCGGCATCGACCGAGCGTGATCGGGCGAGCACGTCGTCGCCGAAAGGGTCGTCACCTTCAAGGACTGCCGCGATGCGCACGGTCGCGCTACCGTCGCGACGCTCACTAATAGCGAGGAAATTCTTGAAGGCGTCGACGCCGTCAAGGCGACTGCCTGGTCGATGAGCAATGAGCTCGCGCCACTCGCTCGCCTCGTGCAGACGGGCGAGCAGTCGAAAGTCCGTTGCATCCTCGTTGGTGATCTTCAGCCACCACCTTCGATCGTTGCCGTCGCGAAAGTGCTCGACGCCGTATTCGATGCCTTGTCGGCGACCTTCAAGAAGTGACAACGCCGACGTTGGCTCGTCCGCGTTGAGGTATCGGACCTCAGTCGTGGTGGAAGAACCGATCAACAATACGATCACCGCGTCGTCGCGACTCTTGCCCACTGACACCGTGAACTGCTCGTCATCTTCTTGGTAGAGGAGAACGTCGTGCTCGGGCGACGTACCAAGTTCGTGTCGCCAGAGTTGCCACGGTCGCATGGCGTCGTCGACGCGCGTGAAGAAGAAGTGACGGCTGTCGTTGGCCCACGCAAAGCCGTAGTAGACATCATTGAGCTCGTCGTCGAGCGGATCTTGACCGGCGAGGGGACGCACGGTGACGGTGTGACGTTCATTGCCCTCAAAGTCGGTGCCGACCGCAACCCATTGATCATCGGGACTGACGCTGAGGACCCCTACTGACAAGAAGTCGTGGCCCACGGCCTCCTGATTCTCATCGAGCACGATCTGTTCGCCCGCCAAGAGTACGAGGGGGTCAATGGTCGGAGGCGTTTCATCATCAGCCGTTGAGGGAACCCGGCAGCTGATCGGATAGTCGAGTCCCTCGCGAGTGCGTTCGAAATACCACCAGGACCCTCGACGTACGGGCACTGAGATGTCAGTCTCCTCGATACGATTTTTGATCTCCTCGAAGAGCTCGTTCTCGAGCGCCTTGAGCGACGAGAATGCTGCCTCTTGGTAGGCGTTCTCCGCACGCAGATGCGCAATGACTTCAGGGTCATCTCGCTGCATCAACCAGTAGTAGGGGTCGATCCGTTCATCGTTGTGGCGAGAGATGGAGTGAGGGCGCTTAGATGCGGAGGGGGGTGTGAGCACCACTCCACTCTGCCAGAATGCCGGCAAACCCAATTCACCAGTTCACGCTGTGATTCGCGAACTCGCCAGAGACAGCGCGCTGTTGTAGCGGAGCGGCTAACTTTTGTGAGTTTGTGGTTGTGCCGCTGTGTCCAGTTACTACTATGGGCGTAGGGTTAATTCAAAAGGAGCGCGATGGCTATAGACAATCTGGACTTCAGTCGTTACCAGCTCGGCTGGTCCGACGAGCAGATTCCCGTCTTCAAGCCGAAGAAGGGCATCAACGAGGCAATCGTTCGTGAGATGTCGAGCATCAAGAGTGAAGAGAAGTGGATGCTTGATTTTCGTCTCAGCGCTCTCAAGCGTTTCGAGAAGAAGCCGATGCTGCCTTGGTTCGCGACGCGAATGCCCGATCTTGATTTCAATGACATCTACTACTACATCAAGCCCACTGAGAATCGAGTGGAGCGATGGGAAGACCTTCCTGACGCGATCAAGAACACCTACGAGCGCCTCGGTATCCCAGAAGCGGAACGCAAGTATCTGGCTGGTGTCACCGCGCAATATGAGTCAGAAGTCGTTTTTCACCGAAATCGCGAGGACCTCGAACGCCTCGGTGTGCTGTTTTGTGACATGGACACCGCCGTTCGTGACTACCCCGACCTCGTGCGAAAGTATTTCGGCACAGTCATCCCTCCCAATGACAACAAGTTTGCTGCGCTCAATTCAGCGGTATGGAGTGGTGGCTCGTTCATCTACGTCCCGCCGGGCGTCAAGGTCGACCAGCCGCTCCAGGCGTACTTTCGAATCAATACCGAGAACATGGGTCAGTTCGAACGTACGTTGATCATTGCCGACGAGGGTAGTCAGGTTCATTACGTCGAAGGCTGCTCGGCTCCCGTCTATTCGACAGACTCCCTGCACTCGGCAGTCGTTGAATTAGTGGCACTACCCGGATCTCGCATCACCTATACGACCATCCAGAACTGGTCGAACAACGTCTACAACTTGGTCACCAAACGTGCTCGCGCGGAAGCAGAAGCTCACGTCGAGTGGATCGACGGCAACATTGGTTCTCGGCTCACGATGAAGTACCCCTCGGTCTACCTCATGGGTCCCAAGGCGTCGGGTGAAGTCCTGTCGGTTGCCTACGCGGGACCGGGGCAGACCCAAGACGCGGGGGCCAAGATGGTTCACTGCGCACCCGAGACGACGTCAACGATCGTCTCGAAGTCGATCTCCAAAGACGGAGGGTTGACGGCCTACAGAGGACTCGTGAAGGTCGAAGAGGGCGCGACCGGTTCAAAGAGTTTCGTTCGTTGCGATGCGCTGTTGTTGGACGAGTTCTCGACCTCTGAGACCAAGCCGTACATGGAAGTCGGAGAGCAGGATGCGTCAATTGGTCACGAAGCCACCGTCTCGAAGATTGGTGACGATCAGTTGTTCTATCTGATGAGTCGGGGCCTCACCGAAAGCCAGGCAATGGGCATGATCGTGAACGGCTTCATCGAGCCGGTAACGCGCACCTTGCCAATGGAGTACGCGGTCGAATGGTCACGTTTGATCGAGCTGCAAATGGAGGGCTCCATCGGCTGAGTCGAGCTTGGCGCACGTCGCGGATCATCGATGAAGTCGTTGCTCGTCCTGTGAGCAGGTGCGTTCGCGCGCCAGCGCGTTACGTGCGAGAATTGCTCGATGGCAATGCGCGAAGAATGCAAGCACTTTCAAAGTCGCACCTACAAATCCGGTGAAGTGGCACGATTTTGCGTCCTGGGAAACGCACCTGATCAGCCCTGGTCGTGCCCCGAAGATTGTGTGACCTACGAGCGGCGTTTCGCCGACGTTGGCTGGTCGCACGGTTCGCTTGTCGATCAGCCCGTCGAGTCGGCCCCCGCGACCGACGTCCCGCTCGACGATCGACGCGAGATCCTCAACATGGCGAGCGAGATCGTCAATGCCGTCGCTCCAGAGATGATCGAAGAGCGTCGGCGCCACCTCGAAGAGTTAGAGCGCAAGTCGCGACGTTCCTGGCGGTTCTGGCGGCGTTGAACGTCAGTCACCCGTGAAGCGCGGTGGGCGCTTCTCTATGAACGCGCTCATCGCCTCTTTGAGGTCATTGCTCTGCAAGTACATGGTGTTCCATCGCGCTACAAAATCGAGCCCTTCAGCGATTGTTCGGCCATCATTTGCGTGAAGGACCGCCTTAGTCCCCTGTACGGCGAGGGGTGAGTTCGCCGCAATTTCTTGGGCGAGGTCGTACGCGGCGTTGCGCACATCGTGCTCGCCCTGGCCGTGCACCGAGTTCACGAGGCCGATTGCGAGGGCGCGAGCGGCGTCGATGTCTTTTCCAGTGAACGCCAGCTCGGCGACGTGTCCCGCTCCCACGATCCTCGGGAGGCGCTGCAGAGTTCCAAGGTCCGCGACGATGGCAACTTTCGCTTCTCGCACCGAGAAGATGGCGTCATTAGAACAGAGCCTGATGTCGCACGCACTTATCAGGTCGACACCACCACCGATGCAGTACCCGTGGACGGCGGCGATCACCGGAACAGGGAGTTCGCTGATCGCCGTGATCGATGCTTGCATGGCGCGAACGGCGTGATAGGAGAGGGAATTCGCGCTCGCCTTGGAAGTGGGCTCGGTGTCATCGGTGCCTCCATTCATGAGGCTCGAGCCCAGCTCCTTCAAGTCCAGACCGACGGTGAAGTGAGGGCCGCGCGCCGCGATGACGAGCACGCGAATGGATTGATCGGCCCGCACGACCTCTGCGGCCTTGGGCAAGTCCCGCCACAAAGCTCGCCCCATGGCATTGCGTGCTTCTGGTCGATCGAGCCACAAGGTGGCGATGTGATCCTTCACCTCCATGGTGAGAACTTCAGATGTGAATTGCACGTCCACTCCCTGGGTCATATCGACGTAGCCTAGGTCGGCGCCATGCGGGAATTCCGCTGGCTCCCATTACACTTCACTGTTCGAGATATCTATGAAAATCTTCGCTGACTCAGCCCTCTCATTTATCGCCGAGCGTCCCGACGCGACGGAGCGTTCACGCGCATGGTCGATTTTCGAGACCTTGGGTCTACCAACCACCAGTGACGAAGTATGGCGCTACGCGCCCCTGGGAGACCTGGACCTCGACAAGTTCTCCATTGCGCCCGCTCCCTCTAACGAGGCCGACTCGGTGTTCGCTCGCGAGTTGCGTGATCGAGCAGGTCTCGTTGTTCGAGTTGTCGATGGTTACTTCGAGGGTAGCGATTCGTTGCCTGAGGGCGTCAGGGTCGAGACGGCCGCTCGCGTGACCTCACTCAGCGGCGAAACAATGCTGAGTCGCTATGAAAGCGACACCTTCGCAATCCTCAATGATGCACTCGCCCCTTCTACGACAATCATCAGAGTGGATAACGATGTGCACGTTGCACTGCCCATTGTGGTCCTCAACACCACTTCGAGCGCCGCATCATTCTCGCGGACCCAGATCATCCTGGGGCGAGGCGCCAGTGCGACGGTCGTCGAATATTTTGAAGGCGGTCACAACGCCCTCGTGGTGCCGGTGAGCGAATATGAACTCGGTGACAATGCTTCGCTGCAGCTCGTGACGTATCAGCGTCTCGACGCGAGCGCGTGGCACGTCGCGCGAACAACGGGATTCCTGCATCGCGACGCGCGACTCCATCAAGCCGTGATTGGCATGGGTGCGCACTACAACCGCTCGCGCAACGACGCAGAACTACTCGGTACCGGTTCTCACAATGAACTGCGTACGACCTTCATGGGTTCGAATTCGCAGGTCCATGACCTCAGGACGCATCAGTTCCACAAGGCTGCGCGCACGCAATCGACCCTCTTGTCAAAGGGCGCAGTGGCGGGAGAGTCGCGTTGCGTCTACACCGGGCTGATCGAGATCGAGAAGGGCGCCAAGCGTACCGACGCGCGTCAGACCAATCACAACTTGCTGCTGTCGCCCCACGCCCATGCCGACAGCGTGCCCAACCTCGATATTCGAGAGAATGACGTCATGTGCGCTCACGCTTCGAGTGTGGGGCCACTTGACGAACTTCAACTGTGGTATCTCGAATCGCGTGGCGTCACGAGGCGCGACGCGCAGCGTCTGATCATCCAGGGCTTCTTCTATGAGATGTTGACGACCCTCCCGAGCGACCTGGCGGAACTGGTCGAGCGTGACGTCACCTCGACACTCGAATTGTTGAAGGTCGACCAATGACACTGTTGGATATTGGCGAGCTCGATGATTACGTGCACGGTGAGGCGCGACAAGTTCGCGTCGGATCGAGGGTGCTCGTCATGGTACGCATCGATGACACCGTCTACGTCCTGGACGACCGCTGCAGCCACGAGGATTTCAGTCTCGCCGAAGGCGAGGTCAACGTCGAAACGTGTGAGATCGAATGCGCTCGACACGGGGCCATGTTCTCGCTGAAGGACGGCGAGCCAATGTCGTTCCCCGCGACTCGTGCGGTAGCGCATTACGAGGTGGAAATGAAGGACGGTCGTCTCAAAGTGATGGTGCCATAGTGTCGACACTGACAATTGAAGGATTACGTGTCGAGGTCGCCGGCAAAGAAGTACTGAAGGGCTTCGACCTCTCGATGCGTTCGGGTGAGGTCCACGTGATCATGGGCCCGAACGGCTCGGGAAAATCGACGCTGGCCCATGCGCTGAGTGGGCGTCCGGGCTACAAGGTCCTCGACGGGTCGGTGAAGATCGATGGTGAGGAGTTGCTCGGACTCTCGCCCACCGAGCGGGCTCGTCACGGACTCTTCTTGGCCATGCAACACCCGATGGAGGTCCCTGGAGTGCGACCTATCGACTTGTTGATCGCCGCGGGCGCCGACCAACACGACCTTCGCCAGCGCATGACCCTCGAAGCCCAGCGGGTGGAGTTGCGCACCGAGGTCCTCGATCGATTCGTGAACGTTGATCTGTCCGGTGGCGAGCGCAAGCGGGCCGAGATGGTGCAGCTCGCAATACTGCGGCCTAAGTTCGCGATGCTTGATGAGATCGACTCGGGTCTTGACGTCGACGCACTCGGTGCGGTCGCGCGTCGACTGAGCCAAGCGACCAGTGAATGGGACTGTGGTGTCCTTGCCATCACGCACTTTCGACGCCTGCTCCAAGAGCTCACCCCTACCACGATTCACGTGATGACCGATGGTCGAGTCGTTGCGACGGGCGGTCCGGAGCTGGCCGACGAGCTCGAGCGTGACGGCTACGAACCGTTTCGGCCGGTAAATTCCTGAGGTTCTCCGATGACTGTCATTTTGGTAATGTCGAACAATGGTTAACGGGCGCGACGACGGACCAAAAGATCGCCCCCATCAATCTCGCCGAGAGAAGAAACAAGCTCTCGCGAATGAACATCGTCTCGTGGCGCTGGGCGAGGCGGTTGACCGCAGCGCGGGTGTGAGCCCGCGTAAGCCTCGAGTTCGACGCCCACACCGCGCTCGTCGAAATGTCATCATCGTGGGCATTGTCGTGATCGCGCTGCTGCTCGGCGTGGTGGGTGGCGGTTACCTCTACGCGCAGTGGCGCTTCAGTCAGATCAAGAAAGTCACCGTAGCGGGTGAATTACCGCAAATATCGGGAAAGCCTTTCAACATCTTGGAGATCGGATCCGACTCGCGTGCCGGTCTCACGGGCGCGGTGGCGGCTCAAACGGGTGCATCGACGGGCCAAGCAGCGGGTCAGCGAAGTGACGTTGTGAAGATCATGCACGTCGACCCGGCGCTTGGAACCATTTCTGTCCTGTCGATCCCTCGCGACACGATGACTACGCTGCTCGCCAATCAGTCGCTGTACGGAAAATTCAACCGGATCAATGTCAATTTCGGTAGCGGGCCGTCACTGTTGGCCCAAACCATCACCGCCAATTTCGGCATCCCCATCACCCACACGATTGTGGTGAGCTTCGGAGGGCTCATCAACGCCGCGGTGGCGCTCGGCGGGGTGTATCTCGACTTCCCCTATCCCGCGAAGGACGCGTATTCGGGTTTGAACATCCCACACGCCGGGTGCCAACTCGTAGACGGGTTCCAAGCCCTGGCAGTGGCGCGCAGTCGACACTACGAGTGGTTCCAGAACGGAGTGTGGAACTATGACGTCACGAGCGACTTCGGGCGCATTGACCGTCAGAACGCGTTCATGCGCGCGATGATCGAGCGCGCGAAGCACCTCTACAACCCCCTGACGATCAACTCGTTCTTGTCGAAGTTACCCCAAGGCATCACGTTGGACAGCAATTTCACCTTGTCGGACCTGATAGGGCTCGCCGTCAAGTTCCACAGCTTCAATCCAGCCAATATGGTCACCTACACGCTGCCTACGGTGAGCGGCGTGAACCCGACGTTGGGCGATGTCCTCTACGTCGATCAACCAGCGGCGCAACAGATGTTGGTGAACATCTTCGGCAGCGAGTTGATCACGCCCACCAACCCTCCGCCTAAT
This sequence comes from Actinomycetes bacterium, assembly GCA_021781335.1. Taxonomy (GTDB): domain Bacteria; phylum Actinomycetota; class Acidimicrobiia; order Acidimicrobiales; family RAAP-2; genus RAAP-2. The sequence continues at coordinate 34,472 of JAJXXA010000069.1, read as the reverse complement.
ACGGCACTGCAGACGCCGCTCCCGCCAGTCGTGACGACCACGACGAGCGTGCCGGTCACCTCCACGACGCACAAAGCCACTACCACCTCTGGCGCGTCGGGTGCGTCCAATGCGCCGACGACGACCACGACGATTGCGACACCGGGTCAGCAGTACTTCGATCCGGTGCCCTGCACACCGTAGATCGTCAGTCTGATTCGTCCAGGCCCTGGGCCAACGTGTTCCACGCCAGCGTCGCGCACTTGATGCGAACGGGGAACTTGACAACCCCCTGTAGCGCGGCAAGTTCCCCCATGGCACGAAGATCGGCGGTTGTGGGCGCCTCATCGCTTCCCAAGGTCGCTTCGTGGCCCATCATGAGTTGTTTGAAGTTGGCAATGATCTCGCGTACTTGACTCACGGGCTTACCCTTGACGGCGGCGCTCATGAGCGATGACGACGATTGGGAGATCGAACACCCGTGACCCGTCAGTTTGATGTCGACGAGCACGTCGTCGCGCACCTCGAGATAGACCACGATCTCGTCGCCGCACAAGGGATTGAAACCCTCGACGCGTCGTGCCGGGGGAGAGGGCAGTTCACCGCGGTTGCGAGGCGAGCGGTAGTGGTCGAGGATCACTTCTCGGTAGAGGTCTTCGAGACTTGACATATCAGTTATCCAAACATTGTGAGAGCGTGATGAAGTGCCTCGATGAGCACATCGGTGTCGCGCGTGAGTGAATATGGACCGAACGACGCTCGCGCGGTGGCGGCCAGGTTGAAGCGGCGCATGAGTGGCTTTGCACAGTGGTGGCCCGGTCGCACGCACACGGCGAACTGGTCGAGGACCTGAGCAACGTCGTGCGGGTGGACGCCCTCGACGTCGAGGCTGATGACGCCGCCTCGACTATGGGTGTCAGAGGGGCCGATGACCCGCACTCGGCCGTCGAACTCTGACGCCAGTCGCGAGAGGGCGTCGCTCGTCAGGTTTCGTTCGTGTTCGACGATATTGGCCATGCCGAGCCCCTCGAGGTAGAGCACCGCTGCACCCAGCCCGGCCGCTTCGGCGATGGGTGGTGTGCCCGCTTCGAATCGACTGGGACCATTCGCGGGTGTGTACCCGTCGACTCGCACGTCGGCGATCATGCCCCCGCCTCCGAGGAAGGGTGGCATCTGATCAAGGATCGCTTCGCGGGTCCACACGACCCCAAGGCCGGTGGGTCCGAGCATCTTGTGCGCGGAAAAGATGAAGAAGTCGACGTCGAGGTCGGTGACATCACTCGGCGAGTGAGCGACCGATTGGGCGGCGTCAACCGCGATGAGCGCACCGTGTCGGTGCGCGAGTGCGGCGAGGTCTTTGATCGGATTGATCGTGCCAAGGACGTTGGACATCGCGGTGAGCGAGACCAACTTGACGCCCTCCATGAGAGATTCAATGTCGGTGAGATCGAGACGGAAGTCGTCGTTCACCGGAATGAATCGGACCTCGATACCGTTCACTTCTCGAAGTTGAAACCACGGCACGATATTGGCGTGGTGCTCCATCTCTGAGACGAGCACGACGTCGCCAGCTTTCAGGTTCTTGTGGCCCCACGACTTCGCGAGAAGGTTGAATCCCTCGGTGGCGTTCTTCGTGAAGACGATCTCGTTCGCCCCTGCGGGGGCGTTGATGAATCGCGCAATCGCTTCGCGAGCCCCTTCGTAGATGGCGGTTGCTTCGTTCGCCGTCTGGTAGACGCCGCGATGCACGTTGGCGTGTCGCATCTCGTAGTAGCGACTCATCGCCTCGATGACGGCTCGTGGCGGCAGCGAGGAGGCGGCGGAGTCGAGATAGGTGATTGGCCGCTCGTTGATCACCCGGCGCAGTAGCGGGGTATCGGCACGAACCCTACGCGGGTCGAAACTGCTCACAGGCTCACCGGGCGCCACGCGTCGTACCCCTCGTGCTCAATGATCTGGGCCAGATCAGCGCCGCCCGAGTGCACGATGATGCCGTCCACGAGAATGTGGACTTGATCGGGTTCGATCTCTTCGAGCAATTTGACGTAGTGGGTGACCACGACGACTCCCATTTGAGGATTCTCGTCGCGCACGGTGCGCACGCCTCGCGCCACAATTCGAAGCGCGTCGATGTCCAGACCTGAGTCGGTCTCGTCGAGCAGCGCCAGGGCCGGTTCGAGCAGCGCCATCTGAAGTACTTCATTTCGCTTTCGCTCACCGCCAGAGAAACCATCGTTGAGGTGTCGCTCCGCGAACGCGGGGTCCATTCCCAGTCGGTCCATCCATTCAATGAGGTCGAGGCGCACCTCGAGCACGCTCAACTCGCTCAGCCCCTTTCGAGCGGCGATCGCTTGGCGAAGGAATTGGACGACTGAGACGCCGCTAATCGCCTCTGGATATTGGAAGGCGAGAAAGATGCCTGCGCGCGCGCGCTGGTCGGGCGTCCAGGACGCGATGTTCTCGCCTTTGAGAAAGATGTCACCCTGGGTGACGTTGTAGCCGGGGTGACCCATGATGACGTTGGCGAGCGTTGACTTGCCGGCGCCGTTGGGTCCCATGAGAGCGTGCACCTCGCCCTCGTTCACTGTGAGGTCGACGCCTCGAAGAATGGGAGCGCCGTCAGCTTCGACGTGGAGGTTTCGTAGTTCTAGAAGGGCTTCAGACACGCAGAAGAGCCTACTGGTGGCGCTGGTTCTCCCGGCCCTTCACCATCCTCGTTCGATCCACGTGTCGAGATTGGGCCGCTCGACACCGAGTGTCGAGTTCGCACCATGGCCGGGCCAGATCACCGTGTCGTCGCGGTATGGCGCGAAGATCCGCTGCTCAATCGACGCAATGATCGTTGCGAAGTCGCCGCCGTCGAAGGTGGTGTTGCCTGGGCCACCGGGGAAAAGGGTGTCACCCGTGAACAAAAGGGGAGTGTTCTCCAGCGCGAAGCAGATGGAACCCGGCGTGTGTCCGGGGGTATGGAGAGTGCGAAGTCGCAGTTCGCCGACCTGGTGCACGGTGTCGTCCTCGAGCAGATGGTCGTAACTCGGTAAGAGCTCAGCGTCCTCCGCTCTGACCCAGACGTCGATGCCAGCATCTCGGACGTGCTCGACGGCACCGATGTGGTCCCAGTGGCCGTGGGTCTCCAGTACCGAGGTGACGCCAAGACTTCGAGCTACGCGTAGGAGTCGATCATGCTCGTTCGCCGCGTCGATCAACGCCGCCTCGCCGGTTCGCCGACACCGCACCACGTAGACGTTGTTGGCGACCGGGCCGACGACGAAACGGTGAATCTCGGCGCTCGCGTCCGACCAGACCAATTCCACGTTGTCCACAGCACCACAATGCCACGTCTTTCCCGTGCTCGAACTTTCGCTAATGTCGCAGTCAAGAGCATTACTGTCCAGTAGGGATGGAAGAGGGCTGCGATGAACTTTGGGTTCAGTGAAGAGCAAGAAGAACTGCGAAAGATGGTCAAGCGGTTCTTGGAAGAGAAATCTCCCGAGACCGAGGTGCGTCGCTTGATGGCGACGCCCGAGGGGTACGACCCGGCGGTCTGGGATCAGATGGCGAACGAGTTGGCCCTACAGGGGCTCGGGATCCCCGAACAGTTCGGTGGGCAAGGTTATGGTCCAGTCGAGTTGTACGTCGTCTTCGAAGAGATGGGGGCCGCGCTGTTCTGTTCGCCATATTTCTCAACCGTCGCCTTGGCGAGCAACGCACTTCTCAACGTGGGCAGCGACGCCGACAAGGCGTCCTATCTTCCCGGTATCGCGTCGGGGGCGACCATCGCGACCGTGGCCTTGACTGATGACGCCGGCCAATGGAATTTGAGCACCACTTCGACGCGGGCGAACCGTGTGGGTGAGGGTTTCGTACTGAACGGCGTGCGTAACTACGTCACCGACGGGAATATTGCCTCGCTTCTCCTCGTGCCGGCGATGACCGACAAGGGCCTCTCGCTCTTCGCGGTCGATGGCAACGCGTCGGGCGTCGCTCGCGAAGCCCTCGCGACGATGGATCAGACGCGCAAGCAGAGCCGTATTGTCTTCAGCGATGTTCCCGCCGCGCTGATCGGCGTAGAAGGCGAGGCTCTCGCTGGGCTTGAGACGACCCTCTCGATCGCTGCCGCCGCTCTCGCGGCCGAACAGGTTGGTGGCGCACAACGGGTGCTCGACAACGCGGTCGCGTACGCGAAGGACCGCGTCCAGTTCGGCCGACCCATCGGCTCGTTCCAGGCGATCAAGCACAAGTGCGCCGACATGCTGCTCGACGTGGAGTCGGCAAAGTCTGCGGCGTACTACGCGGCGTGGGCCGCCCAGGAACTCAACGACGAACTCCCGATTGCGGCGAGCCTGGCGAAGTCATTCTGCTCTGAGGCGTATTTCCACTGTGCGGCCGAGAACATCCAGATCCACGGCGGCATTGGATTCACCTGGGAGCATCACGCGCATCTCTACTTCAAGCGCGCCAAGAGTTCAGAGTTGTTCCTCGGTGACCCTTCGTATCATCGTGAACTGCTGGCACAACGTTTGGGTATCTAGTCACCGGTGCTCGCTCATGAACAACTAAGCAGCGGCACATCGCTGCTCGACCTTCGAATCGCTACGTCGGGTGCTCGGCCGTCGGCTGAGCACATTCTGGTACTCGTGCACGGTTTGCCACGCGCGATGGGGATGGGTCGCCAGGCGGCGGGTTTACTTCCAGAGTTGGCTGAACACCTCGCCAATGAGTCGGGCTGGGTCGTGGCGACGGGAACGCTCTCAGGTGTGGGCGGCAGTACCGGTACGTTTTCAGGAACGCAGTGGCGCAATGACCTCACCCAGATTCTGAACCGGATCGAAGAGGGTGAACGTCGGATCTCGCTCGCGGGATTCGGCTTTGGAGGATCATTGGCCCTCGCGGTCGCGGCGCAGGATGATCGCGTTCGAGGTGTGGCCACCTTCGCCGCGCCGGCACATCTCGACAAGTGGTGTTCGAGCGCCGAGGAGTTCCGCCGCGCGGTGCAGGTCGCTGGTGTCGTCGGTGACGAGAGCGAGCTCCTAGACGCTGCGGCTTTGCGTGATGACGTGTTGGCGATCGATCCAATGGGGGCGATTGCGACGATCCCGCCGCGACGACTATTGATCGGACATGGGGCCGACGACATCGAAGTGCCGGTGGGTGACGCCCGCGACCTGCTCGCGAGCGCCGAGGGACGCGCTGAACTACGGATCATCCAAGGTGCGGGTCATCAGCTGCGCGCGGACCCGAGAATGGTGGCGACCTTGTTAGGTTGGCTTGACCGTCATTGATAGCGCATCGTCGATTGCGGCACGCAAGGCTTGTGCATCGCTATAAGGGTGCGTTGATTGAGTGAGGAAGCGTACGACCACGAAGTGCCGTAGGCCACGTCGGATGAGTTCGCCGACGTTTTCACTCGTCACTCCACCGGTAACAAAGACCGGTCGGTCACTTCGAGCCTGACACTCGAGCGCGTAGGAGACGCCGGTGCCCGGACGACCCACTTTGGTGGGTGTTGCAACAATCGGTCCGGCGCTCATGTAGGTGGCGCGCTCACTCAAGGCGCGGTCGAATTCGCTCGAAGAATGCGTGGAAAGCCCGACGATGGCGTCGGGGCCCAGTATCTGACGGCACGTCTCGACGCTCACGTCGTCTTGACCCACGTGCACGCCGTCTGCGCCCACGGCCTCGGCGAGATGGGGAGAATCATTCATGATGAAGGGCACGCCGAAGTCACGACAGATCGCAACCATGATCTTCGCCGTCTCGACCCTGACCTCGTCGGGGAGCTCTTTTTCACGTAATTGGACCACATCCACCCCTGCACGCAACACGTCGGGAAGAAAATCGACCATGTCGTCTCTGTGCGGCACGCACAGGTAAAGGTTCCTGGAGGTCAAATCGAACACGCTGAACACCTTAGAAGTTCCCGCTCCACGCGTGAGCGCCTGAGTGGGGCAGAATGGGGGAATGCAGATTCCCGCGAAGGCCGAGTACGCGATACGGGCCCTGCTCACCCTCGCCGCCAGTGACTCGTCAGTGAGCGCCGAGCATCTCGCCAAGGAGCAAGAACTCCCTGCGAAGTTCCTCGGGGCCATCCTCTCAGACCTGCGTCGCGGTGGATTGGTCACTAGTCAGCGCGGTCCCGAAGGTGGTTTCAAATTGGCGCGTGACCCCGACACGATCATGATCGCGGATATCCTTCGCGTGGTGAGCGGGCCGCTCGCCGGTGTTCGAGGTATGCGACCCGAGACCCTCGCGTACGAAGGCGAAGCAACACACCTTCGTGACGTGTGGGTGGCGGTTCGCGGGACGCTGCGTGAAGTACTCGAGCACGTGACACTCGGACAGGTGTTGCGAGGCGAACTCCCCGAGTCGGTGACTCGCTTCACCTCAGACCCAGATTCGTGGATCACCAGAACCGTATGATGCGCATACATACCGACGGCGCGTGCCGTGGGAATCCGGGGCCCGGTGGATGGGCGTGGGCGAGTGGTCCTGACTCGTTCGCCAGTGGCTGCGAGCCGCAGACCACGAATCAGCGCATGGAGCTCATGGCTGTCCTCGAGGCGCTTCGCGAGAACGTCGAGGGACCCGTTGAGATCGTGAGCGATTCAACGTACGTGGTGAAATGTTTTAACGACAAGTGGCACGTTGGATGGTTGCGACGAGGGTGGAAGAACTCTCAAGGCCAACCGGTCGCGAATCGCGACCTGTGGGAACCGCTCTTCGAACTGGTGTTGAATTCCTCTCGGAACGTCACTTTCTCGTGGGTAAAGGGCCACTCGGGTGATGTGATGAACGACTTCGTGGACGCGCTCGCCACAGTGGCAGCAGACAGCCAGCGACCACGTCATTCCTAAGTGAGAGCCGCGCCGAGGTGGTGCGAGAAACATTAGGATTCCCTAGGTATTCAATGGACGCACTTTGAAGGGATAGGCCGTGGCTAATGAGGTCCAGCAGTTCGATGTTGTCATAATCGGAGGAGGACCTGGTGGGTACGCTGCGGCCCTCTACGGTGCTGCCGCTGGGATGAACGTGGCGCTTATCGAGCGGGACAAGGTCGGTGGTACGTGTCTGCACCGCGGCTGCGTACCCGCGAAGGAATTCCTTGAAACCGCGCACGTGCGCCGGACCCTGGAGCATGCGGGTGCCTTTGGTATCACGACTGGCAGCGTGGACGTTGACTTCTCAGTGAGCCAATCGCGCAAGAACGAGATCGTTGACCGACTTCATAAGGGCCTCTCGGGTCTGTTGAAGGGTCGAAAAGTCACAATCTTTGAAGGCACCGCACGCCTCGATGCGAACCAGACCGTGACGGTGCTCGACGGGGCAGACCAGGGCGTCGTGGCCCAGGGCAAGAACGTCATCTTGGCCGCGGGATCAGTTCCGCGCACGCTGCCGGGTTTTGAGGTCGACGGCAAGATCGTCGTGACCTCCGACGAGTTCTTGGCGCTCTCTTCACTGCCCGCAACGGCGGCGGTGATTGGTGGCGGCGCCATTGGCTGTGAGTTCGCGTCGATGCTCTGTGACATGGGGACAAAGGTCACGATCCTAGAAGGCCTGCCTTCGATTCTCGCTGGTTGTGACACCGAAGTCGCCAATGTGGTGCAACGTGCGTTCAAGAAGCGCGGCATCGAGATCCAAGTGGGCGTGAAGATCACCGGTCACACGCCGAAGAAGAACGGCACCGCCGTGCAGATCGAGGGCAGCGACGACGTGAAGGTCGATATGGTCGTCATCTCGGTCGGGCGTCGTCCTCGAAGCGAAGGCCTCCTGGGTGACGCAACGGGTGTCGAACTCGACGAGCGGGGCTTTGTCGTTGCTGACGCCTACCAGCGCACCGCCAACGCGAACGTGTTCGCGGTCGGTGACATCGTGGCCGGCACGCCCCAGTTGGCCCACGTGGGCTTCGCCGAGGCGATCGTTGCGATCAAGACAATTTTGGGCGAATCGGTCGTGCCGGTGGATTACGACCGCGTGCCGTGGGCGATCTACTCGAACCCCGAAGTCGCGTTCTGTGGGCTCACCGAGGCGGGTGCCAAGGAGAAGGGGTACGAAGTCGTCGTGAAGAAGGACCCCTTCGGAGGCAACAGCCGCGCCCAGATCATTGGTGACACCGATGGTGTCGTCAAGATCATCGCGGAGAAGCGGGCGGATGGCACCGCCGGACAGATCCTCGGCGTGCACATGGCGGGTCCGTGGGTCACCGAGCAACTCGGTGCTGGCTACTTCGCTGTCAACTGGGAGGCCACTGCGGAAGAAGCGGCTGCGCTGATCCAGCCGCACCCGTCGTTGTCTGAGACGTTCGGAGAGACACTTTTGGCCTTGGCCGGTCGAGGACTTCACGTTGGTTGACGTCACCCTCCCGTCGCTTGGTGAGTCGGTCACCGAAGGAATCATCACACAATGGTTCAAGAAGGTTGGTGACGCGGTCGCGCGCGACGAACCGCTGTTCGAGGTCTCGACCGACAAGGTCGACTCCGAGATGCCTTCGCCCGCGGCAGGCGTCTTGGTCCAGATCTTGGCCGAAGAGGGCGACACGGTCGAAACGGGCGCACGCGTCGCGGTGATCGACGAAAACGCCGTGGCGGGAGCTGAGCCGTCGTCGAGCGGCGCCTCCACACCCGCACCGCTCGCCGCTGACCAAACGCCCGCTCCGGGGCCCGCTCCAGCGACCTCGAGTGTCGCCGGTGACGGTCAGAACGGTGTCGTGCTCTCACCCGTTGTGCGAAGGATCCTGAACGACGGCGGTGTCGAGGCGTCGACGGTTCGAGGTTCGGGACCCGGGGGTGCGATCACTCGACGCGACGCGGAGCGAGCCGTCGCGAATGGCCCTACCGAGGAAGTCGTCAAGTCCCTTTCGAACGGCCAGCGCCGGATGGGTCAACACCTTTCGGTGTCGGCACTCAATACGCCACACGGATTCGTCGCCATCGAAGCGGACGGTTCAGTCTTCGCTGACGTGGAGCGACTCGGACGCGTTACCCGTGACGGCGTCGCCATCACCGACGAGATGGTCGTTGGCCTCGCGGCGGTTCGTGCGCTCGGCGAATTTGAGTTCTTGAACGCCACTTACATGGGCGATGAATTGATCGTGCACCGCACGGTGAGTCTCGGCTTCATGCGACACGTCGACGCCGACGGCATGCTGGTTCCCGTCGTGCACGCGGCGGCGGGCCTCACGCTGCGGGCTTTGGCTCGACGAGTGAGCGACTTGGGCGAGCGTTTGGCGTCTCGTCAACTCACGGCCGACGACCTCATGGGAGGCACGTTCACCATGGTGGGCGCGCCAAGTGAGAACACGCTGTGGATCAAGCCGATCATCATTCAGCCCGAAGTAGCCGTCTTGAGTGTCGGCGCGGTGCGACAGGTGCCGGTTGTCGTGATGAAAGATGGTGTCGCGACGATAGAAGTTGGCCGACGCTTGGTGTTGGGTCTTTCGTTCGACCACCGCGTCTGCGACTCGGTGGCCGCGGTTGAGTACCTGGAACGAGTGGCGGAACTCCTCGCGGGTATGGACCTGGAGAGCGAACACTAGATGTTGAGGCGTCGCCATCTCGGGCGTGTGTCGTTCGCTGAAGCCAACGATTTCCAGCGTGCCGTGATGGAGTCGAGTGACGACTACATCTTGTTGTTCGAACACCCACCCACCTATACCCGAGGAATCCGCACCCAAGAGGAGCACTTCCTGGTGCCGCCATCCCAGCTCGATGCCGTCGTGATCGACGCAGACCGCGGCGGAGACGTGACTTACCACGCGCCCGGCCAGGTCGTCGCCTGGGCGGTCGTTACCGTGGCCGACGACCCCTCGGCGGGCAAGAACCACGTGGCTCGCCTGGAAGACGCGGTGATTGCCACGGTGCGCTCCTTTGACGAAGGCGGCGTGCTAGGAGAGGTCGGACGCCTCGAGGGTTATCCGGGGGTGTGGGCCCACGTGGACGCTCGACCCGCGAAGATCGCGGCAGTGGGGGTGCGCACGCAGCGAAACGAGCGCGGTGCTCGTCGAACGCTGCACGGGGTGGCGCTCAACGTCGATATCGACCTCGCCGGATTCAGTGCCATCGTTCCATGCGGCATAGCGGACAAGCCCGTTGCGTCACTGCAGTCATTGGGTCTCGACGTGGCATTCATCGACGTGGAAGAGCGCCTCGGTGAAGAGTTGGCCCTCCGCCTTGGTCGAGATGAGGACGTCGCACGAGTTGATCGAAGCGCCTCTACGGCGACGGGCGAGCGACCGCTCCTTCGTCGCCTTCGAAAGGCCGGTGTCGATCCCGACGCGGGCATCTCACTTCGTTCGAGGAAGCCCGAGTGGCTACGCATCGAGGCGAACATGGGAACGCAGTACCAATCTCTTCGCACGCTGACTGAAGACCTGCGTCTGGTGACGGTCTGCGAAGAGGCCGGATGTCCCAACATCTATGAATGCTGGGCTGACGGCACCGCGACGTTCATGGTCAATGGCGAGCGCTGTACGCGCGCGTGTGGTTTTTGTCTTATCGACACCCGAAAACCGATGCCGCTTGATCCAACTGAGCCTGATCGAGTCGCCGAAGCGGTTGTGCGCTTGAAGCTGAAGCATGCGGTGATCACGTGCGTCGCGCGCGATGACCTCGATGACGGGGGCGCCGGGGCCATTGCGGCCACCGTACGAGCGATTCGCGAACGCTCACCGCACACCGACATCGAAGTGCTCATCAGCGACCTGAAGGGTGACGAGGCGTCGCTCGCACTCATCTTTGAGTCCAAGCCTGACGTGATCAATCACAACATCGAGACCGTCGCCAGACTTCAGCGCGCGGCTCGACCGAGTGCGGGTTACTTGCGTTCGCTCACCGTCTTAGCTCGCAGTAAGGCCGCTGGATTCACGACGAAGTCCGGAATGATGGTGGGATTGGGCGAGACGTTCGAAGAGGTCGAGCAGACCCTTGCGGATCTGGCGGCTGTGGGCGTATCGATCGCCACGATCGGTCAGTATCTTCGTCCAACGGAGCGCCACCTACCGGTCGCGCGCTGGTGGGATCCTGCGGAGTTCACTGAGCTCGCCGCGCGTGGGGAAAGATTGGGACTCCAGCACGTGCAGTCTTCACCGCTCACCCGGTCCAGTTACCACGCCCGTGAGGCGCTGAGCGACGCGACGCCCGTCGCCGCGCCCACCCGGCGCTGACGGCCGCGCCTCCAGGATCGAAGGCGCCGTATTAGTAGAACTGGGTGACGTTGCTCTGCGAGGGCGACGTGGTCCCCGCCGGGCCCTGGCCAAAGAGCGCCAATATGTTCTGGGTGGCCTTGGTCAGCGACGCGGTGACGTGGGGGATCGGACCTGGAATCCACGTGTTACCCAGCAGTGGTGTGTTCGAAAGATGGTAGATCCACTGGCCGGTTCCTGAACAGAAGACCCCACCCTCACCCGGGTTCGCGACGTAGGTCGCGTCGCTGACGCCGCCGCCCACCGGTGAGTGTGCGAATATCTGCACGTTTGGGGGATTGACGCTCGCGGGGTCGTAGTGGTTGAACTCACCACCGAGGGCGCCAGCCAGGACGTCGCCGTCGATGAGTCCGGTGCCGCTCCACAGCCATGAGGAAGAGTCCGCGACGACGAGCGAACCCGTACCGTCCACGCCGGCGTACCGCGAGCCGCTGAAGGTGCTCTCGGGGAGGTCCGATGGCCAGTCCGACCAGTTCACCGTGGCGAGAGAAGGGTTCACGAGGTAGATAGGGTCAGCGGTTGAGCGGTAGTTGACCATAAGACGGTCGGCGCCGTTCACGCCGGGCTCGAAGCGAATCTTTCTATAACAGAAGTTCGCGCCGAAGAAGGCGACATTGACGCCTGAGGAGATCGCAGTGGTGATGGCGGTGCGCATGGCGGGTGAGTAGTACTCGTCGTGTCCTAGTGACAACACCGCTCGGTGACCGAGTAGCAGTTCACCCTTCATATCGAGGTCGATGTCGGTCAGGTACGTGAGATCGAGCGAATGACGTTCCGCGAGAAAGAGGAGTGGAAATTCGTTACCGATGAAGTCGGCTGCGCCATTGGCGAAATTTCTATCGTAGGGTCGATTGAACGAGACGCGAACCGCGCGTTGGGCGTTGTTGAAGTTCGCCACCCCCTGCTGGTCAGCTCCGCGATAGAGACTGAAGCCCCCCCAGGTGTTGTACGCCTGCCACGTGGTGACCGCACTCATATAGACAAAGGTGGCCTTGGACGCGTCATCTCGCACCATGAAAGGGACTAGCGAGTATTGACCGTTTGGTAGTTCGAGTCGGATCAGGTACTGACCCGGTACGTAGCGATGATCGGTGTCGATGGTGAATGAGATCGGCCAGTGACAGTCAACGGTGCCGTATTCGTCGGGAGTTGGTATGACCTGGAGCCGTCCTCGAATCCTTGAGCGCTTCTCGACGAGTCGAGCGCCCAATCCCTGGTAGTAGCCGATTCGATAGATCTTGGCGTCGAAGAACGACGACGCACTGCTTACAAAGACGTGGATCTGGCGACCCTTGTTCACGCTCGTGACATTCGTATAGCCTTCGAGCATCCCCGCGGGTGCCGCCGGGCCGCTGAGCCAGGTTCCGTCGCCATTTCGCGCGTTCTCTTCGTTGATCCAGGCGCTGGTCGGAGCGAACGAATCGAGTCGCGCTCCGCGCTTGGCCCGCGATGCGCCGGCCACACCGCTCACGATCGCACCACCGATTAGGGCTCCGGCGCCGTGAAGGACCGTGCGGCGCGATAGGTGTGAATTCACACGCTCAAAGATATTGAGCGCACATAAGGGCTCTCTAAGAATGGACCGCTAGGCGATGAAGTATTTCGCCCTCGGATGATGGCAGATGATGGCGTCGGTGGTCTGCTCGGGGTGTAGTTGAAAGCCTTCGGAGACGGTTACGCCGATGCGCTCGGCCTCGAGGAGGTCGGCCACTTTTGCGTTGTCGGTGAGATCCGGGCAAGCGGGGTAGCCCCACGAGTAGCGACCGCCCCGGTATTGCTGGCGAAAGAGACCGGTGAGAGTGGGCCCGTCTTGCTCGACGAAGCCAAGTTCTTCACGGATGCGTTTGTGCCACATCTCGGCGAGGGCTTCGGCCATTTCCACACCGAGCCCATGCAAAAGGAGATAGTCCGTGTAGCGATTCTCGGCGAAGAGTTCTTGACATCGCTCGGAGACTCGAGAGCCCATGGTGACGAGCATGAAACTCGCATAATCGTGCTCGGGGCTGTCGAGAGGGCGAAAGAAGTCGGCGATGCACAAGTAGGGCTCTTGGTGCTGACGTGGGAACGTGAAGCGAGTGCGTTCTTCGCGTCGCGTGTCGTCAGTGAAGATGACGAGTTCGTTGCCATCGGCCGCGGCCGCGAAGTGCCCCCACACCACTTGAGGGACAAGAAGATCATCGTGTTTTGCAATCGCGAGTTGTTCACGCAGCGTGGCACTGATGCGCTCTTTGAACGCCGGGTCGTCCTCGCCGTCCTCGGGGCGAAAGCCCCACTGGTTTCGAAAGATCGCCGTGAGGTTCAAATACTCACTGATCTCATCAATCGACATCCCTTTCGCGACGCGGCTCCCGAGGAAGGGCGGCGTGAAGAGGGGGTTGGTCGTCTCCACATCGGGGCTCCTCGACGGAAGTCCCTCTGGAGGTTCTTGGCCGTCGCCACGAATGCGGCGATACACCTTGCGTTCAGAGATCTCGCGACCGTATTCGGGGTCATCCTCACCGGTCTTTCGAAGTTCGCTCAATCGATCGAGCACGCGAAGACCCTCGAAGGCATCCTTGCCATAGAAGAGCTTGCCCTGGTAGATCTCGCGCAAGTCACGCTCGACGAACGTGCGCGTCAAGGCCGCACCCCCGAGAAGTACGGGCAGGTTCGACATACCGCGCTCGTTCATCAATTCCAGGTTCTCGCGCATTATGAGGGTTGACTTGACGAGCAGTCCACTCATGCCGAGCGCATCGGCGTGGTGCTCCTCGACCGCACTCAGCATCTCATTGATGCCGACTTTGATGCCGAGATTCACGACTTCGTAGCCGTTGTTGGTGAGGATAATGTCGACAAGGTTCTTGCCAATGTCGTGCACGTCACCCTTGACGGTGGCGAGCACGATACGCCCGCGCCCGCCTTGGTCGCTCTTTTCCATGTGGGGTTCGAGGTACGAAACGGCGGCCTTCATCGTCTCGGCGCTCTGCAGAACGAATGGGAGCTGCATCTCGCCCGAGGCGAAGAGCTCACCGACCTCACGCATACCGTCGAGCAGGATGTCGTTGACGATGGCGAGCGGCGTCGCGCCTTCGCGCATGGCCTGGTCGAGGTCTTGCTCGAGGCCGGGTCGTGCGCCATCGATGATCCGCCGGCGCAGCCGGTCATTAAGCGCGAGGTCGTCCAACGTGGTGGTGTTCGCGTTGGAGGTCGACACCCCCTCGAAAAGGCGTAGGAGTTCCGAAAGTGGGTCGTAGGTCTCGCTACGGCGGTCGTAGATCAAATCAAGACATACGCGACGCACCTCTTCGTCGATGCGGTTGAGGGGCAAGATCTTGGAGGCGTGCACGATCGCGGCGTCAAGACCGGCCTCGGAGGCCTCGTGCAGAAAGACGCTGTTTAGCGCCTGACGTGCGGCGGGGTTGAGACCGAAGGAGATGTTTGAAAGGCCAAGGATCGTGCGGACACCCGGGAGCTCCGCTTTGATGCGACGAATGGCCTCGAGGGTCTCGATGCCGTCACGACGTGACTCGACCATGCCGGTGGAGAGCGGTAGGGCGAGGGGGTCGATGAAGATGTCGTTCGCGCTGAGACCATACCGACTCACCGCCAACTCCACAATCGCGCTCGCGGCGCGAACTTTCCAGTCCGCGCTTCGAGCTTGACCTTCTTCGTCGATGCACGTCGCCACCACGGCCGCACCAAAATCCCTGGCCAGCGAGAGGAAGCCGTCAAGTCGGGTGCCCGGACCATCACCTTCTTCGAGATTCACCGAATTGAGGATTGCCTTGCCCCCGAGCCAGGTGAGAGCCTGGCGAGCGACCTTGATCTCGGTGGTGTCGACCATGATGGGGACTGACGACTGGGTGGCGAGGCGGCTCATAACCTCGTTCATGTCGCTCACACCGTCTGCGCCGGTGTAATCAACACAGACGTCCAGGATGTGAGCGCCTTCTTTGATCTGGTCGCGGCCAATGGCCACGCACGTGTCCCAGTCGCCTTGGAGCATCGCGTCGCGGAACTTCTTGGAGCCGTTGGCGTTCGTACGTTCGCCGACGAGAAGGACAGACCGTTCCTGGGCGTAGGGGGTGGCCGAGTAGATCGACGCCGCTGCATCCTCCATGACGGGCGTGCGCGCGCCACGCTCCAACGGACGAACAGTCTCGATCACGCGCGCCAAGTGCTCAGGCGTACAGCCACAGCACCCACCAACGACGCCGACCCCGTATTCGCTCACGAACCTGGACAGGTGCTGGGCGAGAGCGTCGGGCGTGAGGTCATAGTGCATCGCGCCATCGACGACGCTCGGTAGGCCCGCGTTGGGTAGGCACGAAATCGTCAGTGGTGCCGACTCGCTCAAGGTGCGAAGCGGCTCGTACATCTCGACGGGGCCCGTGGCGCAGTTCAACCCGAGCACGCCGATTCCGAGGGGGCTGAGCGCGGTTATGGCCGCGCCGATTTCTGTACCGGGCAGCATGCGACCCGTCAATTCAATGGTCACCTGCGCCTGGATGGGAACGACACGGCCGTGGCGCGCCATGGCGCGGTGACACGCCGCAATGGCCGCTTTGCCCGAGAGTAGGTCGAACATCGTCTCAACGAGCAAGAGGTCGACGCCGCCCTCGAGCAACGCATATGCCAATTCCTCGTAACTCGCCGACAATTCGTCGTAACTGATCTGGCCGAGTGTGGGGAACTTGGTGCCGGGGCCCATTGAGCCCGCGACAAATCTGGGCGAACCCGCCGTTGCGTAACTGTCGGCTACGCGACGCGCGATGGTCGCTGACGCGTACGCCAATTCGTGGGCACGTTCGGGTATGCCGTACTCGTTCAACACGACTGAGAATGAGCCAAAGGAGTTGGTCTCGATCGCGTCGACGCCCACGTCCAAAAATGAGCGGTGCAGTCGCTCGATGGCGTCGGGGCGTGTGATCGTCAACATTTCGTTGCAGCCTTCGAACGCCGCGCCGCCGAAGTCGTCCGCGCTGAGGTCTTGGGTCTGGAGGTTGGTGCCTGTCGCTCCGTCAAAGATCACCACGCGCTCTCGAAGCGCCCTGAGGTAGGGATCATCCACTGCGGGCCGTGCAAAAGGTGTGGGTGTTGAGGAAACCATTGGTTCTTCAGGCTACCCGCGATGTAGTCAATGTCAGTACGCTGACCATGTGAAGATTTATACGCGCGGCGGCGATGACGGGACCACGGGTCTCTACTTTGGTGGTCGAGTGCAGAAGAGTTCGGACCCCATCGAGGTGAACGGTGCCGTCGACGAAGCCCAAGCGATGCTCGGTTGGGCGCGATCGCTCTGTGAGCCGCAGACCCGTTTGAACGATCTGCTCATCACACTTGAGCGCGACCTCTGGGTCCTTATGGCCGAGGTTGCGACGTTGCCGTCGAACCGCCACAAGCTCACCGCCGACAAGTCGCTCGTCACCACAGAGATGATTGCCCGCCTGGAACGTGAGATCGACGCGCTCTCTGAAGAGATCGAGATGCCCAACGAATTTGTAGTGCCGGGTGAGAACCAGTTGTCGGCGGCCCTGGACGTGGCGCGCACGGTTATTCGTCGCGCCGAGCGAATCGCCGTTGGTTACCCCCTCGACGGGTCCTTTGTGGTTGGCTATCTCAATCGACTGAGCGATCTCGCGTGGACAATGGCGCGCTGGGCCGAAGGGCCGAATCATCGAACTGCTCGAGTGCACTGAAGAAAAGGGAGACAGATGTCACGAAGCGCCAGGATCTCGACGCCCGTAGAGGGTGCCAAGCAAACCGTTCAGGCGGTACCAGTTGTCTTCGATGCGGGTACCGCGGTGGTGGCCGAATCGGTGCCGCTCAATCTCGCGGGACAGAAGTTCCCACGCTCGTTCAGCAAAGAATGGTGCGCACAACAGGGCTTGAAGGAAGAGCCCGGTAGTTCAGTACTCGTCCCTTCGTTCTCGGATTCGAGCGTGCTGCTGGTGAGTCTTGGTGCGAGTTACAACCGTCTCGAGAACTATCGACTCTGTGGCGCCGCGGCGGTGCGCCAGGCACCCAAGAGTTCCGTAGCGTTCTTCTTGCCCACCAATGGCATCGAGGACCCCCGCGGCGCTGCGCGAGCGCTCGTTGAAGGAGCACTTCTCGCGTCGTACACCTTCAAGGATCGAACGCCGCCCACGACGTTCGATGTCATCCCACTCGGCATCCCACTGCCGAGCGTCGAGACGCACAACAAGGTCACCGACGGTGTCAGCGATGGCATCGTGGTGGGCGAGGGCGTCAATTGGGCCAAACGTCTGATTGACACGCCCGCTGGCGACATGACACCCCGCGACCTCGCGAGGAATGTGGTGCTGCGTTTGGACGCCGACGCGCACGTCAGCGTCGAAGCGTGGACCGAGACCAAGATAAAGGCTGAAGGACTCGGCGGGCTTCTCGGCGTTGGCCAGGGTTCGGCGCAACCCACGCGACTTGTCTACGCCACCTACGACCCCCAACCCGGCGAGTCGATTCCTCACGTCGCCCTGGTGGGTAAAGGTGTCACGTTTGACTCGGGAGGACTTTCGATCAAGTCCGGCGACGGCATGATGACCATGAAGACCGACATGACCGGGGCGGCGGTCGTGATGGCGGTGATTTCAATCGCCAGTCGCCTCAAGATCCCGGTACGCGTCAGCGCCATTGCGCCAATGACCGAGAACCTGAGTGGTGACAAGGCAATAAAGCCTGGCGACGTCCTGACGATCAGAAACGGCATGACTATTGAGGTGCTCAACACCGACGCGGAAGGTCGACTGATATTGGCCGACGGCTTGAGTCTCGCGGTGGAGACGAACCCGGACGCGATTATTGATGTAGCGACGCTGACGGGAGCCCAAGCAGTGGCGCTCGGCGACGAGGTGGGTGCGTTCTTCGCGTCGACCGACGAATTGGCGAGCTATTTCAGCGAGGCGTCTGCGGCGAGCGGCGAGCAATTGTGGCGCATGCCCTTGGTTTCGAGTTATGAGTCACACATCGAATCCGACATTGCCGACATGAAGAACATCGGAAAGCCGGGTCGCGCGGGCGCGATAAGCGCCGCATTGCTGCTGCAGCGATTCACCGATGGGCGGCCGTGGGTGCATCTCGATATTGCCGGACCGGGTCGCGCTGATGCGGACAAAGGGTACGTCACGAAAGGCGCGACTGCCTTTAGCGCGCGAACGATCGTCGAATTCCTATTCGCCGTCTCGAACGTCACAAAGCGCGAGGACTGACTCGGCGCACCCGTTGGGCGCGCGCGGGCACGCGACGTTGCAGCGAGCGTGAGGGGACGTCGTTGCCGTCGCCACGTCCCACCAGTACCGCACCGAAAAGCGTCTCATCGTGGATTCGCGCCCAATTGAGCACCGCGTCACCGTTTCGAAAATTCCCCCACAAGGTGGCGTGCCACGAGTCCTGTTCGATCAGCAACAGCAACGCCATCGTTGCCATCGCGGCGTCAGTGTGCCAGTACGGTACGGGCCACGCCTCTTCGACGCCGAGGCCCGACGCCGCTTTGTCGGACTCTTGATATCGGGCGAGATAGTCCTGGGGTCGAGCGGTCACGAGTACGACCGCACCCGCGCGCTGGAGGCCGTCGGCTCGACGAGCGCTGGTGCGCCACTGCTCGTCGGTGGCGACTTCAAAGTACTGCGACAGCAACTCGTGACCAATGGTGTGCATACGAACACCCGCGCTGTTGCCGGCGCTCGGCGCCCACAGGGCGCTGGCGCAGAGGCTCTCGAGCCAGTCCAAGTCCACGGGTGTGCCGTCAAAGGACCTCACCATTCGACGTTGCTTGAGAAGTGCCGAAAGTTCCACGTGATGTGGTCTAGCAGGTGCGGTGTGATCGAAAGTTGACCTAGGAGGTAAGATTTATAGACAAAGAAGGAGCGACCGTTGCCCACACCTCGAGATCTACTGAACGCTGCCAAGTCCGAGATACGCGAAATAGACCCGCACGAGGTCGCCGCTCGGCTCGACCACTACACGCTGCTCGACGTGCGCGAGCCCGACGAACACGAACAGGGTGCAGTGCCCGGCGCGGTGCACGTTGCGCGCGGGAACCTCGAGTTCTCAATCGAGGGACGATTGCCCGATAAGAACGCACCGATTGCGGTGTACTGCGCGGGCGGCGTTCGTTCGGCGTTCGCGGCGAAGACCCTCCAAGACTTGGGGTACACCGACGTCGTGTCCATTATTGGTGGGTTCAACAAATGGAAGGACGAGGGGCTCACGTGGGACACCCCTCGCTCCATGACCCAAGATCAGCGCATCCGCTACCACCGTCACCTTCTCTTGCCCGAAGTGGGTGAGAGTGGTCAGATGAAGTTGCTGGACGCCAAAGTGTTATTGCTCGGTGCGGGCGGACTCGGATCACCGGCCGCGCTGTATCTCGCCGCCGCCGGCGTGGGGACGATAGGGATCATCGACATGGACGTCGTCGATTCATCGAACCTGCAGCGCCAGATCCTGCACAACCTCGATCGAGTGGGCATGCGCAAGGTGGACAGTGCGCGCCTGACGCTCGAAGCGATGAACCCAGATCTGAAGGTCCTTACCTACGACACGCGCCTGGGCGCCGACAACATCCTTGACATCATTGATGGGTATGACGTCATTGTCGACGGCACGGACAATTTTCCGACCCGGTACCTTGTCAACGACGCGGCGCTCTTGAAGAACATTCCCGTGGTGCACGGTTCAATCTTTCGCTTCGAGGGTCAGATCACCGTCTTCAATCCTTACGTCGGCCCGTGCTATCGCTGCATGATCCCCGAGCCCCCTCCCGCCGAGTTGGCGCCGAGCTGTGCCGAGGCGGGCGTTCTTGGCGTATTGCCGGGAATCGTAGGGTCCATTCAGGCCATAGAGACGATCAAACTGATCCTTGAACTCGGTGATCCCTTGGTCGGGCGACTGCTCACCTACGATGCGCTTGATCAGAGCTTTCGGACCTTCAAGGTTCGCCGAGACCCCACCTGCCCGGCGTGTGGCGAGAACGCTCCTCCAATAGTGATCGCTGAGTACGACGATTTGTGCATGCCGCACCCGGTCGGGGTGTAGCGCTGCACCCGAGCATCGATGACGTCAATCTGCGGGGTCAGTTTCTGACGACCACGATCGTGCGCGCGAACTTGTCATGCAAGGTCTGGCGTCGTTGGTCAAAGAGTGGAAGCAGGACGTTGACGACCCCGTAGATACCGGCGAGCACCACGACCATGCGCACGCCTTCGACGGCGCCGTACAGGTCAACGATTGCGTAGAGCTCGAGGTAGAGGTAGCGGTTGAACGCTTGCTTGTTGGTGATTGAGGCGGCGGAGGCCGCGTCGAGGACTTGGGTCTTGGCGACACGGTTGCCTACGGTGCGGCCGTCGCAGAGATTCCACTGCGTGATCAGATAGATGCCGAAGACGACCAGATAGATGCTCGAACCTATGGCGTTACCCAAGACCGTGCGCAAGAGCACCTCAGGCACGAGCATGATGAGAAAGTCGATCAGCGTGGCACCTACGCGCTGCCCCCAATTAGCCAACGGTTTACCCGTGACCGGATCCGTGCCTATGTCAATGCTCATACGGGTAGCCGTCCTTCGAATGCGATCACACGTGTCAAAAGGAGCTCGTGCGAAGTGTCATGGGTTCAACACTACGTACGTCGCATTTTGTGGCCACGGGATTCGCAACGTTTGTCGTCAGATTTAATGAAGTCTTCACAAGCTCCGGCCAGTGCCAATGTGAGAAGTCCCTCACTTTCGAAGGACAATGGTGCCAGCGAACTTGTCGTGCAATGTCTGCTTTCGGGCATTGAAGAGGGGGTAGAGGCAGTCCACGAGTCCAATCGCGCCGACGATGCTCGTGCCAACCATTGAGCCGGTGATCCCAAAGAGGCTGTAGACCGCCACGAAGCCCCAGCGTCGAAGGACCTGTTGACTCGTCAAGACCTGGCCAGTCGTCGCGTCTCGCACGTACGTGTCCACTAGCCGGTTCCCGATTGTTTGACCCGCGGGGCGGGCGAGAAACCTGACCATATAGGCACCTTGGAGAAGCAGTCCTGCGATAGTGCCACCGACCAGGCCAATGATGGCTGTCACCACCATGATGACAACGTAGGTCGGGATGAAGAGCAAAATATCGTCTACGAGCGTTGCGCCCACTCGCCGCCACCAACCCGATAGTTCGGGCGCGCCAGAGACCTCTTCGTTCGAGGTGGTGATGACGGTCCCACAGACGTTGCAACGGTTGCTCTGGACTTGGGTGCCGCAGTGAGGACAGTACATCTCTCCAGTCTGCTCTACGCGTGGACCCTTTGTCACGACCACGCTCATACTCCCGGTGCGACGCTGCTTTCTCATCGCAGTTTCCAGCGCCTAACCTTGCGATTATGACCTCGAGCGAACGAAGGACTGATTCGGGCATCGTGGTTGAACCCGTCTACGACGAGCGCAACCTCAAGGATTTCAATGAAGCGGAGCGCCTGGGTCAACCAGGAAGTTTTCCATACACTCGTGGCGTCCAGCCGAGCATGTATCGGGGTCGCCTCTGGACAATGCGACAGTACGCGGGCTTCGGCACCGCCGAAGCGACGAACGAGCGGTTCAAGTTCCTGCTCGGCGCGGGTCAGACCGGTCTGTCCTGCGCCTTCGATCTGCCCACCCAGATGGGTTACGACGCCGACCACGCGCGCTCCGAGGGGGAGGTCGGCAAGGTTGGGGTGGCCATCTCGTCGCTAGAGGACATGCGTCTGTTGCTCGCAGGTCTACCGCTCGACGAGGTGACGACGTCGATGACGATCAATTCGACGGCGTCGACGCTCTTGCTCCTCTATCAGCTGGTAGCTGAAGAACAGGGCGTGCGTGGCGATCAGCTTCGAGGCACCATTCAAAATGACATTTTGAAGGAATACGTCGCTCGCGGCACGTACATCTATCCGCCTCGCCCGTCGATGCGCCTAGTCGTCGACACGTTTGCCTACTGCGCGAAAGAGATGCCTAACTGGAACACGATTTCCATCTCCGGCTATCACATCCGCGAAGCGGGTTCGACGGCGGTCCAAGAGATCGCTTTCACCTTGGCCAACGGCATTGCCTACGTCGAAGCGGCGCTCGCCGCGGGGCTCGTCCTTGATGAGTTCGCTCCGCGACTCAGCTTCTTCTTCAATGCGCACAACAATCTTTTCGAAGAGGTGGCGAAGTATCGCGCCGCACGCAGGTTGTGGGCAACGATCATGCGTGATCGTTTTGGTGCCCGTGACCCCAAGTCGATGATGCTGCGTTTCCACACCCAGACGGGTGGCTCGACGTTGACCGCCCAGCAGCCGGAGAACAACATCGTGCGGGTGACGCTCCAGGCGCTCGCGTCGGTGCTGGGCGGCACGCAGAGCCTGCACACCAATGGTTTCGACGAAGCGCTGGGCCTACCCACCGAGCGCGCGGCGAAGTTGGCACTTCGTACCCAGCAGATTGTCGGGTTCGAGTCGGGCGTCACCGACACGGTCGATCCACTGGCGGGCTCGTACTTCATTGAAACACTGACCGACGAGGTTGAACGACGTGCGCGTGACTACATTGACGCAATCGACGCAATGGGTGGCGCGGTGGCGGCGATCGAATCGAACTACATGCAGAACGAGATCGAGTCGGCGGCGTACGAGTTCGCTCGAAGTGTCGACCGGGGCGACAAGATTGTCGTGGGCGTGAATCGCTTCAGCGAAAGCGAGTCGACCAAGGCTGACGTCTTTCCTGTTGATGTTGCCCAGCAGGAGGCGCAGGTCGCCAGGGTTGTCGCACTCAAGCAACGTCGAGAAGACGAGGGGGTGCGCTCGGCACTCGAAGACTTGGCCCGCGCCGCGCGTGGAACGTCAAACGTCTTGTACCCGATGAAGGTCGCACTTTCGCGAATGGCCACGTTGGGCGAGGTCGCCGATGTCCTACGTGGCGAGTTCGGTACCTATCAGCCGCACTAGTCGCCCAGTGGCTCGTGAAAGTGCGTTACGCGGGGCATCTCCACGTAGAAGTGGTGGGTCATTTCGCGCCACTTCGTAAAGAGATCGGTCTCACGAAATGCCATGTGCGCTTCGATTGAGGACCAGCGGATCAAGAGGAGGTACGTCGAAGGATTCTCTTCTTGACGCCTGATCTCCACACCAAAGCAGTTAGGCGCCGAACTGATCACCGGCAAGGCCTGACGTACCGATTCCTCGTATTCTTGCTCGCGGCCTGGCGTGACTTGGAGGAGTGCGTGTTCAAGGATCATTGTCTGCTCTGCAATCTCTTTCGTAGGGATGGGTCGGAGGCGACACTGATGGCCGTGAGCGCGAGTGCGCGCGCACCGTCGAGCACTGCCTGGTCCGCTTCAGCCGTGATGCACGCGGCGGTGAACTCTGGTTGATGGTTGACCGCACCGTTGGTCGGGATCGCGAGCAGTGGATGGATCGACGGGACCGCCAGGGAGACGTTGGCCATATCGGTAGAGATGGTGGGTTTGGGAACGCCCGCGTCATCAAGGTCGAAGCGACGCCCGAGTGACTCAGCGGCGCGCCGATAGTGAGAGAGAATCTCGTGGTCAGATTCCATGTGCGAGAACGCGCTGCCGAGCTCTTGCACGTGCATCGTGGCACCACTCGCCAGGGCACCCGCTTGAAAGCACGCGTCCATGCGCCGACGAAGTCCGGCGAGTCTTTCGCTCGTCAGCGAGCGCGCCATGAAGCGTCCCACCACGTGACGCGGGATGATGTTGGCCGCTGCGCCACCTTCGTTCACGATGCCGTGGAACTGGTCACCTGGGGGGAGTTGTTGACGCAAGAGCCCGAGAGCCACTTGGGCAATCGTCAGGGCATCGAGTGCGTTGACGCCCTGCCAGGGCGCGGCCGAAGCGTGGGCCTCTTTGCCCTCGTACGTGACGTCGAAATGATCGACGGCGAGACACGTGGCCTCGAGACGCTCGTCGGGCCAGGGGTGGATCATCATCGCAAAATGGGCGTCTTTGAATTCGCCCGCGTTCAAGAGGTCGATCTTGCCGCCACCGCCCTCCTCGGAGGGTGTGCCGAGCAGGGTCACGCGCAGGTTCAGTTCATCGGCCACCGCTGCGAGGCCAATGGCTGCGCCTAAGGAAGATGCGGCAATGATGTTGTGGCCACACGCGTGGCCAACGTCGGGAAGCGCGTCATATTCCGCGCAGATGACCACGTGAAGATCTCCCTCACCCGCGCTCGCGCGAAATGCCGTGGGTAGTGACGCGATCCCGCGTTCGACCGTGAAACCCGCACGCTCACAGGCGCTCGCGACGGCCTCTGCGCTCTTGAATTCCTCGTAGCCCAACTCGGGATTGGCGTGGACGTAGTGACTGAGCGCGACGAGTTCGTCGCGGGAGTCTTCGATGGACTTGCTCGCGAGGTCCTGCGCACTCACTCGATGACCGCCACGATGTCCCCAGCGCTCACCGAGTCCCCGGCCGTCACTTTGATGAGTTTCACTACGCCGCCCATTTCAGCGTTCACCGTGTTCTCCATCTTCATGGCCTCGAGGATGACCACGGTGTCGCCAGCGTCGACGGTCTGGCCCACTTCTACCGCGACTTTGACGATGGTGCCCTGCATGGGTACGGTGACGTTGCCAGACCCGCTTCCCACGACGCCGGTGTGGTGTTGCCGTCGGGGTTTCTTTGCGGTGCTGTGCGCACGAGGGAGGTCGTCGTCACCTGATGAGGGCATCCAGAGCGCGACGGTGACCCGACGGCCGTTGACCTCGGCAGTCACGTCTTTTCGCACGTGACCTTCGCCGACGGCGATCCCCGTCACGGCGGGCGTCGAGAGCGAGTTGAAATCGAGATTCGTCTCGACCCACTTCGTTGAATGCGTGCCGTTGACGAAGTCCTGCTCGGAAAGGATGACGGTATCGGCGGGCAACGTGGTCGCCACGCCTTCGATAACGGTCTCTTCGATGGCGCGCAACATGCGTCGGCGAGCCTTCTCGCGATCGCTGCCCCACACGATGAGTTTGGCGATCAAGTTGTCGTAGTACTGCGAGACCGTGTCGCCGCTGGTGTAGCCCGCATCCAAGCGCACACCGGGGCCCGAAGGTTGGTCAAAGCGCGTGATGGTGCCCGGGGACGGAGAGAATCGTCCTCCGCTCGGGTCTTCTGCATTGATACGTACCTCAATGGCGTGACCGTCGCGGCGAATCTCATCTTGGGTGAAGTCCAATGCTTCTCCGGCAGCGATACGAAGTTGCCACTCGACGAGGTCAAGCCCCGTGACCAATTCGGTCACCGGATGCTCCACCTGGAGTCGCGTGTTCATCTCCAGAAAGAAGAACTCGCCGTCTTGGTAGAGGAATTCGACGGTACCCGCGTTGACGTAACCGCAAGCGCGTGAGACCTTGACCGCCGCCTCACCCATGGCGCGGCGCACGTCGTCGGGAAAGTTGGCCGCGGGCGACTCCTCGATGAGCTTTTGGTGACGACGCTGAGCGGAGCAGTCGCGTTCGCCAAGCCACAAGGTATTGCCGTGGGTGTCAGCCAATACCTGCATCTCGATATGGCGCGGCCACGTCAGGTAGCGCTCGACGTAGCACTCGGGTCGGCCGAAATAGCTCTGCGCCTCACGCGTCGCACTCTCAAGTGCGGCTTGCGCTTCGTCGGGGCCGTTGACGACCTTCATCCCCCGGCCACCACCACCGTACGCGGCTTTGATGGCGATGGGCCAACCTGCCTCGTTGCCGAAACTGATGACTTCTTCGGCGCTCGTGAGGGTCTCATTGCGTCCAGGGACGCCGTTGACGCCAGCCTTTTCCGCGGCGAGTCGCGACGAGATCTTGTCACCCATGACTTCGATCGCTTCGGGAGGGGGGCCAATGAAGGTAACGCCGAGTGACGTGATGGCGCGCGCGAAGTCTGTGTTCTCTGAGAAGAAGCCGTAGCCGGGGTGTACGGCGTCAGCCCCACTGCGCTTGATGACGTCGAGTATCGCTTCGGTATTGAGGTAACTCTCGGCGGCACTTTGACCGCCCAGTGAGTACGCCTCATCGGCGAGTCGTACGTGCAGGGCGTTGCGATCGAGCTCGGAATAGACCGCGACGGTGGCGATGCCCATTTCTCGACATGTCCGGATCACCCGGACCGCAATCTCGCCTCGATTGGCGATGAGGACTTTCTTTAACACGCGAACCTCCGTACAGGGACTGTTATTTTCTACCACTCGTCTCTCAAACCCTAATGTTTGAGTGTGAACCCGATGATTTGGCGCGTTGAGCACTTCGAAGAGATTGAATCAACCAATACGTGGTTGGCCGCTCAAGCGAAGAGTGGAGCGCCCGAAGGGACCGTGGCGTACGCGGATTTCCAGTCGGCCGGTCGGGGCCGGCTGGACAGGAGATGGGTGTCGCCCCCCAGGACGTCGCTGCTGTGTTCGATTCTGCTGCGCCCCCCGCTCTCGGCCGATGAGCTCTATCTCGCGGTGGCGGCCGTCGCACTCTCGGCGCGAGCGGCCTTGGTGCGATTGTGTGGGGTTCGTCCTTCTCTCAAGTGGCCTAACGACCTGCTCGTCGGCGAGGACAAGTTGGCGGGGTTGTTGGGCGAAGTGGTCCAGACCAGTGCGGGACTCGCGATCATCGTGGGTATCGGCGTAAATCTGAGCGACGCTGGCCCCGATGGTGTGCGCGCCACGAGCGTGCGCGACGCGTCGGGTGTGACCATCGCACCGAGGGCGCTACTCGACATTCTCCTCGAAGAGATCGAGCCTCGCCGAGCTCTCCTTGAATCCGTCGAAGGTCGCGAGACCCTACGAGACGAGTACGAGCGTGCGCTCGTGACGGTGGGCCAGTCAGTGCGTATTGAACTGGTCAACGCCGTTCAGTCGGGCATAGCTCGAGGTGTCGATACGTCGGGACAATTGTTGGTCGAGGTCGACGGAGCGACAATGGCCTTTAACGCGGGCGACGTCGTGCATCTTCGCCGTTTCGAAGAAGTGATTCGTGACTAGGCCAACGCGCATCCTGGTCACTGGTGCGGGTGGTCAAGTGGGTGTTGATCTGCTGGACACGTTGCGTGGTGTGACGCCACCTGGGGGAGACCTCACCTTCCAACCAGACGAGAAGCCGGTGGGGGATGATGAATTCGAGGTGCTCGGACTCACCCGTCATGACCTGGACATCACGCATCGAGATCAGACCATGCACGCCGTACGATCGGTGAGGCCCGACGTGATTATCCATCTGGCCGCATACACCCAGGTGGACCGCGCCGAAGTGCAACGTGAGGAGTGCTACGCCGTCAACGCCAGTGCCACTGAGACCCTGTCGCTCGCAGCTCACGACGTGGACGCCCACTTGATTGCGCTTTCGACTGATTACGTCTTTGATGGCATGAAGGGTGCGCCGTACATCGAAGACGACGAAACCGACCCCCTTAACGTCTATGGTGCCTCGAAACGGGCGGGGGAACTTCTCTGCGCGCACGACGACACGATTGTGCGCACCTCTTGGGTGATGGGTGTGCGAGGAAAGAACGTACTGCACGTGATTAGCGATCGAGCGAGTTCGGGTGAGACCGTACGATTCGTCAATGACCAGACGGGCACCGCAACGTTCGCGAGTGACCTCGCGCGCGCGCTGGTGAGCATGGCTCGTCAGCGCCCCTCGGGCATCTGGCACATCGCCAATGCCGGTACCACCACATGGTTCGACATCGCGGCATACGCGGGATCGCTCCTGGGGCGTGGAGATGAATTTGCGACCCCGATCGCGACGAGCGACCTCTCTCCCGCTCCGCTCGCTCGTCGACCCACTCGAAGCGACTTGTCCACTGAGAAATGGGTTGATGCCGGCTTTACTCAACTGCCCGACTGGCGAGACGGTGTGGCGCGTTTTCTAAGCGATCGCGTGAGGACGTCATGAGCATCGAGCCGGGCCGCGTCGCGGCCATTGTCGTTGATTACCACGCCGGGGACGCCCTAGGGGCGTGCATTGATTCCCTCTACGACAACGGTGTCTCCAACATCGTTGTCGTAGAAAACGGCACCGAGGGCTCGACGACGCCCTCGCTCGGGCATCACGACGTGACCTTGGTTGAGCCTCGTATGAACCTCGGCTACGGCCGAGGAGTCAATCGAGGAGCCGCGCGCACGGGTGAGGTCGAATTCTTGTTGGTCTCGAATCCTGACGTGGTTATCCATGAGGGTGCGGTCGAATCGATGATTCGGTACCTTGATGAACACCAAGACGTCGCAATCGTTGGCCCCCAGGTTCTTCGTCCCGATGGCAGCGTCTACCCGTCTCAGCGTGTCTTTCCTAACTTCTGGTTGGCGGGCCTGCACGCTCTCCTGGAGCCGTTCTGGCCCGACAATCCTGCGACCAGGCACTATCGGGCACCACGTCCCGATGGCAGCGTCGATTGGGTCTCGGGGGCATGCTTTCTCATTCGACGAAGCGTCTTTGAGCAAGTCGGGGGCTTTGACGAGCGCTACTTCATGTTCGCTGAGGATATGGCCCTGTGCTGGCAGGTGCGCGCACAGGGGTATCGCGTCGGCACGACTTCGGAGGCGATCGTGACCCACATCGAGGGCCTCTCGCGTCAACGGGTCTCTCGGGCCATGCTGATTGCCCACCATCGCAGCGCCATGCGCTTTGAATGGCAGACAGCGACCGGCGTTCGCCGTGTGTTGGCGCCCCTAGCGACACTGGTGCTGGGACTTCGACTTTTCGTGGTCCTTTTTCGACGCCCCAGCCTCTAAATCAAACGAACGCCTAGGATGTCACTAGGGCTGCGGGTGGTTCTGTGGTTGAAAGTCGATGCTAGCCGCGGGCGAAACGACCCACGTAAGGCGTCTTATTGAGGCTGAGCATGGCGCGGTTTAGAAGTAAGTCCTGCCTCGGTGGCACCAAAGTGGTGGCGCCGGGAGCCGGTGAAGAGTGCGAGTTCGTCTCAGGAGAGCCAAGTGCTGCCTGGGGCGCGTACGGACATCGCTGCAGGCAGGTGTGGGGTCAAAGACCAGGTCAGCACCCGCAGCCCCTTCTGCAGTATGAGCACGACCGGTAGGGTTGAACACGATATGAGTGTCTTTCAGAAGATTTTGAAGGCTGGTGAAGGAAAGCGAGTTCGTCAACTCGCTGAACTCGTCGGACCCATTAACGAACTTTCCGGCGAGATGGCGGGTCTCACCGACGCGGAGTTGCGCGCGAAGACCGACGTGTTTCGAGAGCGCATTGCCGAAGGCGAAACCCTCGACGACCTGCTCATTGAGGCGTTCGCGGTGGTTCGTGAGGCTTCTACGCGCGTGCTCGGCCAGCGTCACTACGACGAACAGTTGATGGGTGGCATGGCCCTTCACTTCGGATGGATCGCCGAGATGAAGACCGGTGAGGGTAAAACGCTGGTTTCGACACTGCCCGTCTACCTCAACGCTCTCGCGGGCCAGGGTGTGCACATCGTCACGGTCAATGACTACTTGGCGACCCGTGACGCCAACTGGATGGGCCAGCTCCACCGGTTCCTCGGATTGACCGTCGGACGTGTGGGGCCTGACCTACCAGAGTTCGAGGACAAGCGGGCGGCCTACGCCTCGGACATCACCTACGGCACCAACACTGAATTCGGTTTTGACTACTTGCGAGACAACATGGCTCGGCGCCGCGAACACATGGTCCAGCGCGGACATCACTACGCAATCGTCGACGAAGTCGACTCGATCCTGATCGACGAGGCGCGTACGCCGCTCATCATTTCGGGTCCAGCCTCAGACGTGACCAAGTTGTACTACCAGTTCGCCTCGATCGTTCGCTCGCTGTCGCGCGACGTGGATTATGAGGTTGATGAGGAGAAGAAGACTGTTGTGCCGACCGAGGCGGGCATCGAGAAGGTCGAGAAGCTCCTGGGCGTCACCAACCTGTACGACGCGGTCGCGACGAACTACGTACATCAATTGGGACAGGCACTTCGAGCCAAGGAACTGTTCCACCGCGATAAGGATTATCTCGTCGACGCGGGCGTGGTGAAGATTGTCGATGAATTCACGGGCCGAACCCTTGACGGACGGCGTTGGTCCGACGGGCTGCACCAAGCCGTCGAGGCCAAGGAACGTGTGCGCATCCAAGAAGAGAACCACACGTGGGCAACCGTCACCTTGCAGAACTACTTCCGCTTGTACGAGAAATTGGCGGGCATGACCGGTACCGCTGAGACCGAGGCGGGTGAATTCGGAAACACCTACGCCCTCTCGGTCGTACCGATTCCAACGCATCGACCCCTTAAGCGCATTGATCAGCCGGACCTGATCTTTAAGACCGAGGCCACGAAGTTCAAGGCGATCGTGGAAGAGGTCCGCGAGCGAAACGAGAAGGGCCAGCCCGTGCTGCTCGGTACGGCTTCGGTTGAGAAGTCCGAATTACTCTCGCGCGAGCTCTCGAAGGCTGGCGTCGTGCACGAGGTCTTGAACGCCAAGCAGCACTTTCGTGAAGCTGAGATCGTCGCCCAGGCCGGGCGGAAATACGCCGTCACCGTGGCGACCAATATGGCCGGACGAGGCGTGGACGTGATCTTGGGCGGCAATGCTGAGGGTCTCGCCGCACGCGAAGTACTCAGCCGTGGTCTGCAACCAGGCACCGAAGAATACGACGCTGCATACCAGGCAGCGTTGGCGACATTTGTTCCGATTTGCGAAGCCGAGGGTGATGAAGTGCGTGCCTTGGGTGGACTGTACGTCCTGGGAACCGAACGGCACGATTCTCGACGCATCGACAATCAGTTGCGCGGTCGTTCTGGGCGCCAGGGTGATCCCGGCGAGAGTCGCTTCTTCTTGTCGCTCGAAGATGAACTCTTACGGCTCTTCGCGACCGGCGCTGTCTCGTGGGTCATGGACCGTACGATGCCCGACGACGAGGCTATCGAGGCGAAGATGGTCTCGCGCGCTATCGAGCGCGCACAAAATACCGTCGAAGGTCGAAACGCGGAGATTCGAAAGGATGTTCTCAAGTACGACGAAGTCATGAACGAGCAACGAAAGGTCATTTACGGCCGTCGCCAGCAGGTCATCGATGGCGAAGACATCCACGATGCGACGATTGCGCTGATCGAAGAGACGCTCACGACATTCGTTGAAGATCAGTTGGGTGGAGACTACGCCGAAGACTGGGATCTGCAGTACCTGCTCACCGAGCTCCAGACGTACTATCCGACGGAGTTGAGCATCGAACAGCTGAGCACCTACGAGGACCGTGAGGACGTGGTCGCGCTGATCGTCGACGAGGCGGTGAGTCAGTACGAGAAGAAGTGTGAAAACTTCCCCGGAGGTATTGAGACCGCCAAGGAGATCGAGCGCGACGTCATGTTGCAGATCCTCGATCAGCGCTGGCGTGACCACTTATCGGACATGGATTACCTGCGCGACGGCATCCACCTGCGCCAGGTCGCACAGCAGGACCCGCTGACGGCGTGGCAAAAGGAAGGCTACGTCATGTTTGAGCACCTGCTCACTGCGGTCGACAACGACTACGTGCGCTACATCACACACGTTGAGACCCAACCAGTCGAGAGCGAAGCCGATGAAGGGCTCGAGAATGCTCTTACCAACGTGAACGAAGTGGCGCCGGGCGCTACTGAGTTGCCGGTACACCGTACGACTTCCAAACCCGCACCCAAAGAGGGCGACAAGATCGGACGTAACGATCCGTGTTGGTGCGGCTCTGGTCGGAAATTCAAGCAGTGCCATGGCCGACCCTAAGGCGGAGAACGCGCTGCGTGATGCCACCAGCGCTCTCGAGGAACTCGAGACGCGCTGGGCCGCGGCGCGCGACTATCTGAAGATCGACGACAGTCGAAAGCGACACGAGGCTCTGAGCGAGGAAGCGGCGAATCCCTTGCTGTGGAACGACCAGGACCACGCGCGCGAGGTCACGACTGAGCTTGGACGCCTCGCGAACGACCTCGAGATGTTCGATGGGCTGCGCAGTGCGATTGATGACGCGCAGGTCCTCGCGGAATTCTCCCGAGAATCCCTCGTCGCGGGCGAGGCAGATTGGTCGTTGTTGAATGAACTTTCGTCGAGTGTGGCGCAACTCGAACACAAGATAGCTGCGCTCGAGACCCAGAGTCTTTTCAGCGGACCGTACGACGAGAACGACGCCATCGTCGAATTGCATGCCGGCGCGGGCGGCACCGACGCCCAAGATTGGACCGAGATGCTCATGCGCATGTACTCGCGCTGGGCCGAGCGTCGCGGTTTCGCGGTTGAAGTTGACGAAGCGACTGAAGGGGGTGAGGCGGGCCTGTTGTCGGCGACGTTCATCGTCAAGGGTCGCTTCGCGTACGGTTGGCTCTCATCAGAGCGCGGGGTTCACCGGCTCGTGCGCATTAGCCCCTTTGATTCTCAAGCACGTCGTCAAACCAGTTTCGCGAGTATGGAGATCACGCCACTCCTCGATGACGACGCGGGCGAAGTGGACATCGATGAGAAGGACCTGCGAGTGGACACGTATCGGTCGTCGGGCGCGGGTGGCCAGCACGTCAACAAGACCGATTCCGCAATTCGCATCACGCACATTCCTTCGGGCATCGTGGTGAGTTGTCAAAACGAGCGCAGCCAACACCAGAACCGTGCACGCGCAATGCAGATCCTCGAGGCCAAGCTCGCCGAGCGCGCCCGCGCCGAGCGCCAGGCGCAGATGGATGCGCTCAGCGGAAATCGCGGCGACAATGCGTGGGGTTCGCAGATTCGAAGTTACGTCCAAGCGCCGTACCAGTTGGTGAAGGACCATCGCACCGACTTCGAGACGGGTAACGTCGAGGCCGTCCTTGACGGCGATCTGGACGAATTCATGGAGGCCGAGTTACGCCGTCAGCGCGCACGTTCATAAGAAATTGCGAAGCCCTGTATCTAAGGCATTTTCGTGGCGTTAGATTGCATGACCGCCAAACTAGAATGATTACTACGCAGATCCGAGTGCCGTTGCACTTCAAACAGTGAACCCAAGGGGGTGTTGCCGTGATTCGATTTGAGAACGTCTCTAAGACGTATAAGAACGGCACGCCGGCTCTCAAGGACATTTCGCTCGACATCGAAAAGGGCGAGTTCGTGTTCCTGGTCGGCGCCTCAGGGTCGGGCAAGACGACGTTCCTACGGTTGCTGCTCCGAGAAGAGTTGCCAGACCAAGGCCGTATCTTGGAGGCGGGTCGAGACATTGGTGACCTGCCCAAGTGGCGGGTGCCCTATTTGCGTCGCAACATCGGATGTGTCTTTCAGGATTTTCGTCTCTTGCCTAACAAGACGGTGTTTGAGAACGTCGCGTTTGCGCTCGAGGTGATCGGGCGACCCCGCTCGACCGTTGAAAGTCAAGTCCCTCAGATTCTCGACCTCGTCGGTCTCGCCGATAAATCACGTAACTTGCCCGGTGAGCTATCGGGCGGTGAGCAGCAGCGCGTGGCCGTTGCGCGTGCCTTCGTCAACCGGCCGTTGATCCTTCTCGCCGACGAACCCACGGGCAACCTTGACCCGGCGAACTCCGAATCGATCATGGCGTTGCTCGAACGAATCAACCGCACCGGTACGACCGTTGTGATGGCTACGCACGACAAGGCACTGGTGGACCGGATGCGACGACGAGTCATTGAGCTCGACCGTGGTGAAATGATTCGCGACCAAGTTCGCGGTGTCTACGGTGTCGACGAAGGGGCTGTGCTGTAATGCGAGTCTATTTTCGTTACGCGATCAAAGAAACGTTGAGCAATCTCTGGCGCAACCGCATGATGACGATTGCCGCGGTCTTAACAGTGGCGGTGTCACTTTCGCTTGTTGGTTCGGCGTTGCTGCTCAAGCAGAGTGCGGCGCAAGCGTCGGCGCGTTGGCAGCAAGGTACGCGCGTGACGGTGTGGATGGAGCCTACGGCCTCCCAAAACGAGATTTCGAGTGTGCAGACTCAGTTGGCGAGCATGCCCATTGTGAAGAGTTGCGCCTTCTACACGCAGGCCCAGGACTTCGCCGAAGCCAAGCAACTCCTGCCACAGTCGGAATGGTCGGTGTTGACCGTTGCACAGATGCCGTCGTCGTTTCGATGCGTTCCAACGGTGCCCGCTGACGCTTTCATCGTCGAGTCGACTTTCAAGAATCAGCCCGGTGTGTACAGCGTCACGGCGCCAGAGCAGCAGATCCGCGAAATGAATCACGCAATTCGCATCATTCAGATCGTATTCCTGGCCTTGGCGGGCGTCCTACTGCTCTCGGCGACGGTTCTGATCTTGAACACGATCCGTATGGCGATATTCTCACGCCGACGTGAAGTCTCTGTCATGAAGTTGGTCGGAGCGACGAACTGGTTCATTCGTATCCCTTACATAACTGA
>JAJXXA010000031.1 GCA_021781335.1 Actinomycetes bacterium | reverse complement strand
GAGCGCTAAGTGCGGCGAAGTCCTTGAATCGACGAACGCGGTTGCCGCGTAGGACGGGCTGTATCTCAAAATCGCCGTGGCCGAATTCGTGTTCACGCATGAGCAACTCAACACCGTGGATTTGGTCACCCTGTAGTTGGACCTTTACGGAGTGGCGCACGAGTTCGCGCGCGTTCATTCGAGCGCTCACGAGCTGTTCGATCTCGAAGGAATCGGAGCCTTGGCCGTAGAGCAATGAGCCGGTTCCCTCGATGGCGTACTGGGTGATGCACGACGCCCACACGCGCACCGACGACACCGCCGCGACGATACTGACGGGTGCGAAACCGGCTTCTATGCTCTTCGCGAGGCGTTGACCGGCGAGATATGTTGACCACGGCAGCGAAGTCGAGTTATGGCGCTCCAGACGCACAGCGGTGCCGAGCATCTTGAATTCGACGATGCCGTCTTGCACGAGTGGAGAGACGTTGTCAAAGACCCCCACTATCCCGTGGGCACCCAATTCCTTCGCTTCGCTCACCATGCGGGTATAGGCGCTGGAGAAGCCTTGTTGCCAGATGCGCTCGATCCACGTTTGTTGATAATTCTGTCCCCACATTCGATGTTCGGCCGACACCATGCCGTGCGGACAGTGGTAGTTCTCGACGTAGTCATTGGGTGCTGGCTGATAGGGGGTCATTCCGAGGCCGAGCGACATCTGAGACGTGTTGGGTTGACTGCGCATGACACAGAAGCCTTGGACGAGACCGAGGGGTTCGAGCCCCATATCGAGACACGCGGAAAAGTCTGAGACGCTGAGACCAGAAGAAAACGCCCCGTCGCCAGTGAGGAGCGGAGTGTCGGGGGACTGAGTCACGATCAGTTGTCGAGAGAGATGATGGTCATCGGCTTGGCGAGTGTCGCCTGATCGTTGGTCTTGGTCACCGCGGTGCCAAGCGAGAGGAACTCGATGGTGTGTGAGCCCCATTGGTGGCTCTTCTCCTCGAGACGAACGCCGACGATCCCACTCGCGCCGAGCTGGTTCGCTTCGTCCTGCATTCGTGTCATCGCCAACTCCCTGGCCTCATAGAGCGCTTGGGTGAAGTTAGGAAGTTCCATGTTCTGTCCGGTGCTCTGAAGAGTTTGGCCGATTCCTCGATGCGCGATGTGGTACACGCAGGTTCCCATGACGAGACCCTGTGGCATATAGCCCGTCTGCAGAAGAGTCCAAAAATCCTGACCAGAGAGATCTGACGTGAAGGGCTTACCCAGGGTGTTGCGTCGAGAGACGCCGTCTTCGGCCTTCACCGCCGTGCCCACGGCGATGAATTCTGCCGCGTCTTTGCCCCATTCGTAGTAATTGACATCCAATCGAACGCCGACCACGCCGTCGGCGCCGAGCTGGGCGGCCTCGTCTTCCATCCTGGTCATCGCCAGCTCTCGTGCGTTGTACATGGCTTCGGTGAGTTTGGTCAGTTCTTGACTCTGGTTCCATTTTCTGGTTTGGATACCCGTGTGGTAGATCGAAGAACCCATAACGAAGCCCAAGGGGTGGTAGCCGACTTCCTTGATGAGCAGAAACTCATTGACGCTGAGGTCTGACGTGAAGAGACCCTTTTCGAGCTCCTCCAGTCGGTGCTCGGTGGTTCGCGCTAGTTCGCTTGATTCATCGCTCACGTGGTGCCTCCTATGACAATGTGTTCTAAGGCCTGGCGAGCCGCGTCACTGTGGGCGGCTTCGTCCTTCAGCGCGCCGAGCAGTCTCGCGAGCCAACTGTCCATGGTGACGACCTCATTTCGAATCCGGATTCCACCCGACACGTGCCCGATCGAACACCGCACGCTAGCGCCATCGAGCGTGGCCTCGAAGAGGTCGTTGCTCATCGCTATTTGTACTGCGGTAATAGCGTTGGAGCGTCGAATCAGGCCCGAAGCACGCTCGATCTTCAATCGCGAGTCCAATGCGGGGGCGAGCTCGTCACAGAGCGCCTTCAAAAGTATGTGGACGTCTGCGCTGTTGGCGCGAAGTGTCGCCGCTGCGACGTTGAGGTCAAGTGACGAATCATCTCCTTGCATCATTGATGGCCACCTTACAGGGAACCATGGGATCTACTCGGGGGCGGCGCTCGTGCCCGGCATTGATACCGCTAGCGAGAAGGATCAACGATTTCAAGGGCCAGAAGTGGTGCTGACGCTTTGTTGATGCATTCCTGGTATTCGAAATCGGGTTGGCTGTCGGCAACGATGCCGCCACCAGCCTGCACGGTCGCCACGCCGTTTCGGATCGAGAGGGTACGGATGGTGATCGCGAAGTCCGCGTTGCCATTGAGTGTGAAATACCCAACCGCACCCCCATAGGGCCCGCGACGCACTGGCTCGAACTCGTCGATGAGCTCCATGGCGCGAACCTTGGGGGCGCCACTCAAGGTACCCGCGGGGAACAAGGCGTTGAAGGCGTCAAAGGCGTCCAGTCCGACGTCGAGCTGACCCGTTACTTGCGAGACGAGATGCATGAGGTGCGAGAAGCGTTCGACGTGGGCGAGGCTCTCGACACGCACCGTACCCGGCGCGGCGACGCGACCAATATCGTTTCTACCAAGATCGACCAGCATCACGTGCTCGGCGATCTCCTTCACGTCGTTGAGAATCTCGGTTTCGAGCGCGGTGTCTTCGGCCTCGTTCGCTCCACGAGGACGCGTGCCGGCGATTGGCCGGGTGCTGACGAGCCCATTGTTGACGCGAACCAGCATCTCGGGCGACGCCCCGACAATCTGGCTGTCGCCATTGTCGAGCAGGTACATGTAGGGCGAAGGGTTGAGTGAACGTAAGACGCGATACAGCGTGAGGGGGTCGACGGTGGTCGGGCGACGAAATTGTTGGCTCGGTACCACCTGGAAGATGTCGCCGGCGTAGATGTAGTCACGCGCCTTTTGAACCACTGCGGCGTAGTCCTCGCGGGTGAAGTTCGACAGTCGGCCCGCGATGGATCGAATATCGATCGACGCGCGTTGTGAAGGTGCGGTGGCGACGAGGCGCTCGGTATCGGGGTCGGTCTCAGGCGCGGGAGCGAAGAGCACCTCGACGATCTCGTTCAGCCTCGCGAGTGCGTGGGCGTGAGTGAGCGCCGCTGGCTCGTCGGTGACGAACGCATTGACGACGACTGTCGTCGAATGACGAAGATGGTCGCAGATCAGTAGTGCGCCTGGAAAGGAGAAGTCGACGTCGGGCCACGTGTCTTCTTCACTCTGTCGCGGCAGGGTCTCCAGACGGCGAACGTAGTCGTATGTGACAAAGCCAATGGCGCCGCCGAGGAAATCAGGAAGTTCGGGGGGGGAATACGGTCGGTATTTCGCGAGCAGCGCCCGGAGCGTTTCGAGTGGACCCTCGCTCGGGGTCGTGTCGCCGAGGCCGTCAATGACGGTCATGGATCCTTTCGTGCGCACGCGCCACAGCCGATCGAGTCCGATGAAGGAGTAGCGGCCGGTGTTCTCACCAAGCGCCGCGCTTTCCAGGAGGAAAATGGCGCGACCGTTGCTGAAACGCTGGTACAGAGAAACCGGGGTCTCGCGGTCGAGTTGCAGGGTGACGTGCAAGGGGACTGCGTTGTACCCACCGTCGACGAGGGTGAGGAACTCCTGAAGGTTGCGAGTGTCCATCAGGCAAGGTTAGTTACTACGCGAGGCGACGCCGTAGGATGCATGCATGAAAACGGGCCCATCGGTTCTGGTCGTTGACAACTACGACTCCTTTGTCTACAACCTCGTGCAGTACCTCGCCGAGCTCGGCGCCGAGGTGACGGTGCGACGAAATGACAAGGTGGACGAGAGCGACGTGGCGCGCGGTGAGTTCGATGGCGTCCTGGTCTCTCCAGGCCCCGGGTACCCGAGTAGCGCGGGTAATTGCGTTTCGATCATCCGATACTGCGCCGAGCACGCGCTTCCGATGTTAGGCATCTGCCTTGGCCACCAAGCGCTCGGCGAAGCCTTTGGTGCCGACGTCGTGCCCGCGCCAGAACTGGTCCACGGCCGCTCGAGCCTGGTCGAGCATCGTGGAACAGGCGTCTTTCGTGCGGCGCCGAATCCGCTCGTGGCGGGCCGCTATCACTCTTTGGTCGTCACCGAAGAGTCCCTGAGTGGCGAGTTCGAAGTCACCGCTCGATCGGGGACACTCGTCATGGGATTTCGTCATCGCACACTTCCCTTAGAGGGAGTGCAGTTTCACCCCGAGTCGGTACTCACCCAAGACGGGTATCTCCTGCTCGCGAACTGGTTGACGCTGTGTGGATCGGTCGACGCGCTCGAGCGGGCGACTGAACTCAATGCGCGCAGTGAAAAGATACGTGCGGCGTTGCCCCGGCCCGCGGCAACCCAATCGTCTTAAGCGAAGGTGGTGCCTACGCCGAGACGCCACTCGACGATGTCTCCGCCGACCAGTTCAATGCGATACGCCGCCGGCCCTTCGCTCGGCGAGACCGGCATGTCGGCGACTACCGCCATTGGCTCGGTCCCTTCGTACCAGAGGCCGATTCGATCATCAGTGGCGTACGCGAGCGGGGGCAGTGTCGCGTCACTAACCAACTGATGAAGGAGGGGACGGCGCTGCGCCTCTGAGTCGTAGTGAACGCCGTTGGCGTAGGGCAAAAAGCCCAGGGCATTGGTGACCGGCTGAAGGGTCGGCCCGAACGAATCAGTAGTGCCACCAACGTGCCAACAGATACTGCCCGCTGAGACCCCCGCAAGGATGACGCCGCGTTCCCACGCGGCGCGCATGGCCTCGTCGACGCCGTGCAGTCGCCACAGCGCCAAGAGATTGGCGACGGACCCTCCGCCAACCCACACCAGATCGCTTCGCGTGAGACGCTCTTCGGGGTCGCCCGAGGGTTGGGGGAACAAGCGAAGTTCCGTGACGTCACATCCCGCAACGTTGAAAGCTTCGTAGCAACGTGCGTAGTAGTCATCGGGGTCGCCACCGGCCGTGAGAACGAGACACACCCTGGGCCGAGTCTTCTTGGTCATCGCGAGCGCGTCGAGCAGCATTGTGCTCACGCGCACGCTTTGTTGCACCGGACCCGCGACGAACCCTCCGGATGTCGCGAGAATTCGAGATGTTGGCACCGTCACTTTCTAATACATCACGGCCGTCCATTGCCAGGTATTCCTACTGCCTAGTATTTGCAGAGCGCGAGGTTTTGAAGGAGTCGGTGTGGGAACGAGTGAATCACAGATTGATCAGTTGATTGAAGGACTCGTGGTGGAGTATCCACCTTCGAGCACCGATCCCGTGACGTTCCTCGGCGCGCAGTTTGACCGAGGACTCGCGTGGGCGCACTTCCCTGTGGGCATGGGGGGTCTGGGCGCGACGCCCGCAGAACAGTTGTATGTGCTGAGGAGCCTGTCGCGATTGGGTGCGCCTTCCGCGGCTGGTCGCAACGTCATTGGTTACGGCATGTGCGCACCGACCATCGTCGCTCACGGTACGCCCGAGCAGCAGCGGCGCTATCTGCGTCCACTGTTCACTGGTGAAGAGATCTGGTGTCAGTTGTTCTCTGAGCCAGGTGCGGGCTCTGATGTCGCCGCCCTCGCCACTCGAGCACTACGAGACGGTGACGAGTGGATCATCTCGGGCCAAAAGGTGTGGACGACGCTCGCGCACCAGTCCGCCTTCGGATTGCTCATCGCTCGAACGAACCCCGACGTTGCCAAGCACAAGGGCCTGACGGCATTTCTCGTCGACATGCACGCACCGGGTGTTGAGGTGCGCCCGCTCTACCAGGCGACCGGCGAAGCAGAGTTCAACGAGTGTTTCTTCAATGAAGTCCGAGTGCCTGACACCTCACGATTGGGGGGCGTGGGTGAAGGCTGGGGAGTGTCAATAACCACGTTGATGAACGAGCGGGTATCCATTGGTGGCACGGTGCCACCACGAGGATCGGGACTGATTGGTGAGGCGCTGAAGATCTGGAAGGATCGCTGGAGCACCCGTACCGACGCCCACGCCTACGCCGTTCGCGCTGAGCTGATGGACGCGTGGGTACGCAACGAAGTTGGACGACTCACCAACTGGCGCGCAAGTGACCTGAGAAAAGCTGGTACGCCCGGCCCCGAGGGATCGGTAGCGAAGCTGGCGTTTGCCGAGGAGAATCAGCGCACGACTGAGCTCTGCGTAAATCTGATGGGCGCCGATGGAATGCTGTACGGATCGAACTACCCCCAGATCCGGCCAACGGAATCTGCGATGAGTGGCGGTGACATGCGAAAGGCGTTCATCCGTATGCGCGCCAATTCCATCGAGGGTGGCACGAGCGAGGTCATGCGCAACATCATTGGAGAACGAGTGCTCGGACTGCCCGGTGAACCGCGCAGCGACAAGGACGTGGCGTGGAAGGACGTTCCGCGCAGCTGACTACTTCGTGGTGAGGTTACTCGCGAAGAAATCCAATGTGCGCCGGTACGCATCGCTGGCAGCTGCGGCGTTGTAGACCGCTGGTCGGCCATCGCAGTGGAATCCGTGGTCCGCGTCGGGATAGCGAATCAGTTCATAGACGCGGCCGGTTGCCGCGACGGCGGCACGCAGTTCTTCGACCTGGTCGACGGGGATGCCCTTGTCGAGGTCACCGTAGAGTCCAATCCACGCCGACGTGAGTTCGGGGGCCAATTCGAGCAGCGAGGGGAGACCGAATCGCCCTGTTGCGACTCCTCCGCCGTAGAAGCTCGCTGCGGCGCCCACGATACCGAGGGTGCCGGCGTAGAACGACACCGAGCCACCCATGCAAAATCCCACGATCGCCGTCGATGCGACCGGGAAGCCGGCCTCTTGGAGGAACTGTGAGGTTTGAAGGAGGTCCTCGGTGAGTCCTTCCTTGTTGAGCTCCGCCATGGCAGTCATGGCCTCGGGGAAGTTGTCGTAGGCGACTTCTTGGGAACCGGTGCGGTGAAAGAGTTCGGGGGCCACTGCGTAGTAGCCGGCCCCGGCGAAGCGCTCGGTGACGTCACGGATGTGGTCGTTGACGCCGAACGCCTCCTGCAAGACGATCAGCGCACGTGGTGACGTTGGTTCGCCCGCGATTTGCAGTGGTGTTCCCTTGGCGGTGAGTTGTCTGGTAATCATTCGAAGATTGGTCCTTGTGTTCGTGATCGTTTGAGTTCGTAAAAGCCGGGAGTGCTCGCCACTGCGAGGACGCCGTCGTAAAGTCGACCCGCCGCTTCGCCTTTGGGTGCGGGCGTCACGACGGGCCCGAAGAATGAGACGTCGCCGATGTGAATCACCGGTGTGCCCACGTCAAATCCCACGCTGTCCATTCCCGCGTGATGACTGACCTTCAGCGCGTCGTCGTACTCGTGCGACGTCGCCGCCGAAGCGAGGTCGGCGTCCAGGCCGGTTTCTTCGAGCGCCATGGCGATCACCTTGGTGAGGTCCTTCTCACCTTGCACATGGTGCAAGGTGCCCATTGCGCTGTAGAGGGGTTCGATGGCTTTTGTCCCGACGCGCTGCTCGGCAGCGATCAGCACGCGCACCGGACCCCACGCCTTGTTCATGAGATCGACGTACTCTTCGGAGATCTCTCGCCCTTCGTTCAAGAGTGAGAGGCTCATCACGTGAAAGTTGACGTCGACGTCGCGGACTTTCTTGGTTTCGAGCAACCATCGCGAAGTGAGCCAGGCCCAGGGGCAGACGGGGTCCACCCAAAGATCGATTTGTTGGGTCACGAAAAATCCTCCACGTTGGCGTATGCACCTAACACGGTAATGACTGAATTCGTGACACCAACCACCGTTGGCAAATCGAGCATCTCATCGATACCGTGAGCGTTGGAGTGGGGTCCAAGGACGCCGGTCGCCACGAACTGGACGCCGGGAAAGCGCTTCGCGAGCGATGCGAGAAACGGTATGGAGCCACCTTCTCCCATGAATCCCGCGTCACGACCGAAGGCGTCGTGGGATGCGTTGTCAAGTGCCGCGCGCAACCACGGCGCAAGTGGAGGACTGACCCAACCGTCCGCCGCGTGGGCGGTGCAGGTGACGTGAGCTGCAGAAGGGACCTTGGTCGTGAGCACATCAACGAGTGCATCGGCTGCCGCGTGGGCGTCCACACTCGGGGGCAGGCGAAACGACAGGACCGCCGTCGTCGAGGGCCGAAGGACATTTCCAGCAATCGCCGGTTCGGGGATGCCACCCATGCCCACAACCGAGAGGGTCGGATACCAGGTTCGTCGTAGTATGCGCTCTTCAGCGGAGTCTCCCATCAGCGTCACGCCGTCAAGGGTTGGCAACTCTCGTGCGATGACGTCACCGAACTCTTGGGCGATGTCGTGCGCGGCCACACGATGCTCGTCGGGGATGGGGCAGTGCAACGCCTCTACGAGTATTGCACCCGTCGTTGAGTCTTCGACCCGTTCGAGCAACTGTCGAAGGATGCGAAACGATGAAGGGACGACACCACTCGCTGATCCGCTGTGTTGGGCCTGCTCGAGGACCCTGACTTCCAGCTCGATGTTGACGATCCCTCGTAGTGAGTTGGTGACCCAGAGTCGGTCATAGGTGAGCGCCCCAGAATCCAAGCAGATCATGAGTTGCACCTGTCCCAAGTGCTCGGTGAGCAGGTCGAGATAGGCGTCGAGGTCAGAACTCCCGCTCTCTTCACTGGCTTCGATCAGGATCACACAGCGGTTGTGGGCGATGCCGTGTCGTTCCATGGCTTCAATTGCGAGCAGCGCGGAGAAGAGCGCGTACCCGTCGTCTGCGATGCCTCGCGCGAAGACCCGATCCCCTCGGCGTACTGGAACGAACGGATCGAGGCCCTCGGACCAGTCTCCGAGCGGGGGCTGCTTGTCGAGGTGCCCGTAGAGCACGGCCGTACCCTGGGAGTCATTTGTCGCACCGACGGTGACACACAACATCGGGGTGCGGCCC
Source organism: Actinomycetes bacterium (assembly GCA_021781335.1). Taxonomy (GTDB): domain Bacteria; phylum Actinomycetota; class Acidimicrobiia; order Acidimicrobiales; family RAAP-2; genus RAAP-2. The sequence goes on along the minus strand of JAJXXA010000031.1, from coordinate 6,679 downwards.
TCGAGGCGGTGGACACTGACGTCACACGAGAGGATCTCACGGGCGCTGGCCCACTCTGAGAGGAGTTCAACGGCACGATCGAGGTGCCCATTGTCGGACCAATGGGCATCAAACATCGGAGAGAGACAGGGGATGGTGGCGTAGGACGTCAGCGTTTCGAGCGCGTCACGTTCGAAGTCGGCCAAGGTGAGTGTGGGCATCTCAACGAGGTTACTTGGCGTCACGCGCGAAATGCAGCGCACGCCAGCAGTACCACGCCACGTCCGAGCGCACGCCCACGAAGCGCTCGCCTTCGTCGCGCAACCCACTCTCGCTAATGGGCTCGTCGAGTCCGTGCAGCACACTCCAGCCGGCGCGCACTCCGTAGTCACCCGTTGGCCAGACATCTCTTCGCGCGAGAGTGTGCATGAGGTACATCTGCACCGTCCACGGTCCGATGCCGCGCACCATGGTCAATTCACGCAGAATTTGTTCGTTGCTCATCCGCCCGTGACGCCCCACATTGATGTGCCCGTCTTTGATGTACTGGGCGAGCTCGACCATGGCCGCCGCCTTCGTGCGAGAAAGGCCGGCCGCTTTGAGTGTGTCCGCGCCCGCGAGCAGGACTGCACTCTCATCGACTGTGCCACCGCAGGCGAGTACGACGCGAGCGTGGATCGTGTCGGCGGCCGAGGTGGCGAGGAGTTGGGACACGATCGCCTCGATGATGTCGGCGAAGCGTTGGTTTACTGGGGCATTTCGTCGCAGAGGAGGTGGTCCCGCTGCGCGAACGATATCGGCGAACGCGTGATCACTTTGCACGATTTGAGCTGCGATCTGGTGACGTGAGGCGGCGGACATCGACCCACTATTGCAGAGGAGTGTTCGACGGAACGAAAACGCCCTCCGGCGTTCGCACCGCACTCTTCACGACGTCGATGAGTAACGCGTGTATCGCTCGAACCGGTGCGGCAGGAAATCCGAATCGCCGGTTGACCAGACTCACCCGTCGTTGCGCAATCCCGTCGATGGGAATCGCCGTGAAGTTCTCTCGAAGGTGAGGCGACAGCATGGTAGCGGGAAGTATCGAAGGGCCGTGGCCGTCGAAGGTCATCGACGCAATGGTGCGAAGCCCGTCGAGTTCAATGAGGGGTCGAAGTTCGATTCCGTGGGCGTGGGCTGCTTCATCTATTTCTCGACGAATTGGTGTTCCGGGGAAGGGTAGGAGTAACTCATAGTGCGACAGGGTCTCGAAAGTCACGCTGCGGTGGGTTCTCGCCAATTCGTGCGTCTTGTCGATAATGAGCACGAGGTCCTCTTTGAACAGATCGACCTCTGCGAGTTCGGGCGCCAAGACCGGCCATGCCAGGACCGCCAGATCGATCTGACCGTTGACAACTTGCGGTTCGATCACCGAATTGGTGCCTTCGGTGATGCGCAGTGAGATGTGTGGGAAGCGAACGCGTTGTGCCTGAAGGAGAAGCGGGACTATCCAGCGTCCTGCAGTTCCGATCATGCCGAGCGACACGTAACCACGGATGTCTGCATTCAGCTCTGAGACGTCACTCGCGATGGCGTTGACTTCAGCGAGGACTCTTCGGGCCCGTTCGACCACAATCGCCCCGGATTCGGTCAGGTTCCCTGAAGCCCTATCGACGAGCGTGGTGCCGAGTTCGGCCTCGAGTCGAGCGATACGGTTCGAGATATTTGACTGGACAGTCCCGAGCGCGTCGGCGGCGTTGGAGAAGGTTCGATGGTCCGCGATGCCGACCAGGGCTTCGAGCTGTCGAATCTCCATGCATCTACTATACAGATGGGAAGTATCCATTTAATCGACTTGATTGATGACGGGAGGCACGCCATACTGGTTTCAGCCTGCTTTACTTGAAACCCCCCCTTTAAGTGGAGCCAAGGTTTTGCAAAAGGACCAACCACCCCCCGGTTGGTCCTTTTGTGTTTTCTGGCTTGTTAGCGTGAAGTCAATGAGAAACCACCTTTCGCTGCGCGATCACGTCGCGATGGGTGCCGCTCGTCTTGTCAACGCCACCTCGAGAGCCCTGAAAAGGGGGTCGGGCACCGTCGCGGGCGGACAAGTCGGGCTGCTGATTTCGCCAGGATTGTTGAAGAATCTCGCCAGGGGACGCCAGACGGTGTTGGTCACCGGCACGAACGGCAAGACAACCACGACCGCGATGGTGAGAGCTGGCTGGGGTGGCGAGGTCGCGACGAACGATACCGGCGCAAACATGCTCGCCGGTCACGTGGCGGCACTCGTTGGTTCAACGAGTGAGCGCGCGGTCCTCGAGGTCGATGAAGCGTGGCTCGCTGACGCGCTCACGTCGATCCAACCTTCGGTCGTTGTGTTGTTGAACTTGTCACGTGATCAACTCGACCGCGCGAGTGAAGTACGTCAGATGGCAGAGCGATGGCGCACGTGTTTGGCTGGTCCCCCCGGAGCCTCTCGGGTGGTGGTCGCGAACGCGAACGACCCCCTCGTTGTCTACGCGGCGAGTGACGCAGCGCGCGTGTTGTGGTGCGACGTGCCGACTGACTGGCAAGCCGACGCGCGCTCGTGCCCGCGCTGTACGAGGGCACTAGTGCGCACTGGCGAGTCGTGGCACTGCACGTGCGGTTTCGCCAAACCAACGACGCTAGGGGTGACGCTTCGAGGTGCCCTCATGATCCACGGACAAGAAGTGCCACTCGAGCTCTCATTACCGGGACATTTCAATGAGGCCAACGCCGCCATGGCGCTTGCGGCGTTGTCAGAAGTAGGTGTTGATCCGGTGGCGGCGGCGTCGAGGATTAATACCGTTCGAGACGTGGCGGGACGGTTCACTCTTCGCCGCTGGCACGGTCACACGCTGGAACTGCTGCTCGCAAAGAATCCGTCTGGTTTTGATGCGCTGATCTCCACGGTGCAAGAGGGCGACAAGGACCTATGGATTGCCATCAACGCTCGCGTCGCGGACGGGCGTGACCCCTCGTGGTTGTACGACGTGCCATTCGAACGGCTGCGTGGTCACCGTGTCTGGTGCCTGGGTGATCGGCGGCTCGACTTGGCTACACGTCTCGAATACGGGGGTGTTGATTTCGAGGTCGTTAGCGACCCGGACCTTATCCCCGTCTCGACAGACACGACGGCGCTGCTGGCGAATTACACGGCGTTCAGTGAGTGGCTCGAGAGGTCAGACTCATGTTGAGAATCGCGACCTTATTCCCTGATCTCTTGGGTACCTACGGCGATGGAGGCAATGGACTCGTGCTCGCCGAGCGCGCTCGGCGGCGCGGTCATGACGTTCGTCTCATCACCATGGAATTGGGTGACGAGTTGCCCGAGGCCGAGATCTACCTGCTCGGTGGGGGTGAAGACGGTCCGCAAAGACTCGCCCGCGATCTGTTGATCGAGGGGTCGTTTGTTTCGCGTGTGCATGACGGCGCCACGGTGCTCGCGGTGTGCGCGGGTTTACAAATCCTCGGAGAGACCTTCAGCGTAGAGGGGGACGACGAATTCGAAGGGTTAGGGATCGTTGACGTGCGCACGAAACGAGGCCGTTCGCGCGCGGTGGGCGAGATGCTGGTCGACGTCGGCGGCCGTGAGCTCGTCGGTTTTGAAAATCACGGTGGCGAAACGTCACTGGGTGAGGGTGTTGCGCCACTTGGCCGAGTTCGTCGAGGTAGAGGCAACGACGGAACCGTCGACGGATTTCGTAAGGATTCAATCTGGGCGACCTACGCCCATGGCCCGGTGCTCGCACTGAATCCTTGGTTCGCCGACGAGATTCTCCAGACAGCGCTCGGGCAGGAACTGGATCCGCTTGTGAGCGTTGCTGACGACCTCTATAGCGAACGTGTGGCGGCGCTCAGTCTTCGCTGAGTGGGACCGCACCAAAAGTTGGATCACCGCTGACGTCGCGGCCGAGACTGGCGACCGCCTCTTGGATGCGCGCACCGAGGCGTCGAAGACTTTCTCCCTCTTCGGCGTGCAGCGCGGGCGCGAAGGCCACGACGACGTGGTGTCGGCGTTGGTTGGGTGAATCCACAAAGCGGGGGGCCTTCGCGTACTTCGGTCCCCGCAAATATCCTGACTCGTGAATGTAGGTCGGTATGACCACGGCCTTCGCGCGGTCGGCGAGGTACGCGGCGCCCCCTTTGAATTCGTGCATCGCACCATCGGGAGTCCGGCCCCCCTCGGGGAAGATGAGGAGGTTCCAATGATCCTCGATGAGTTCCAGCGCGAGCTGGGCACTGCGTCGATTCACCCGATGGCGGTCAATGGGAATGGCGTTAAAGAGGATGACGGTCTTGAATGCGCGGTACGCGTCCATAAAGAAACTGTCCATCGCCGCAGCAACCACGGTGTGGTTTCGAAGGGAGCTCGGAAGCGACGTCAGAACGAGTGGTGTGTCGAGGTTGCTGGCGTGATTGGCGACAAAAATGAAAGGTCCACGACCTGACACGTGTTCGAGACCACGCACTTCAAGGCTCGCCATCCGCCTGGTGACGGGCGCCACGTAGTAGTTGAGCAGGAGACTTCGAAGAAACCGAGCCCCATACCCCCGCGCCCATTTCGTAGGGAAATCCAGACCAAGTTGCACCATGAGTTATCTACGGCCAGTGTGCTTCTTTGGCGTGTAGCGCTTCGAAGGCGCAGGTGCGTGAGATGCGGCAGGTGCCGAGACTTTGGCTCCGCGAGTGCGGTTCGAGCCTGCGCGTGCTTCTCTTTTTGCCTGGCTAGCCTCGCGGGCTTTACGCGAAGAGGCGAAGAATGATGCTTCGCCATACTTCTGCAACCGTAGCGCGCGTACGATCAACCACCCACCGAAGAATAGGAATCCCACGCCCACTGACCCGAGCGCCAAACCGAGCAAGAGGCTCGCGACGGCAACGCCCGCACGCTTTCTGCGATAGGCGAAGAAGAGTATGAAAGCACCGATGACGAGAATTTCAAGAAATTGAACGAGCCAGTCAGACGGTGTCGTAATTGTCGCCTTTTGACACATCGAGCCAACCAGGTGGTATCCAGCGGTGCATGTGTTCGACTTTGACGGCGTGAGCTTGTCGATGACTGTTGTGTTCTTGAAGAGATGCGGACTCAGCACCGCCGCGAGAATGAGTGCGAGGCCACCGGCCACGAAACTCGCCTTTCGCTCGAGCTCGTCAATTCCCATTACGAGTTCGCGGGGAACTGCAGATTGGCGCCTGGTGCGAGAGAAGCGAGGTTTCTTTTCTAGCGGCGAGTCAAGGTTTTCTGGCACAGGTGAAGGCTACAACGCTCAACCTGTCGGATGAGTGTCTGGCGAGCTAGCATTGACGCCTCGGGCGCTTAGCTCAGTTGGTTAGAGCGCAGCCTTCACACGGCTGAGGTCGAGGGTTCGAATCCCCCAGCGCCCACTGAAGATTCACAATTCACAATTCACGATGTGCAAGGTCGCGTCGCCTTGAGTAATGGCGGATTCAAAGGGTGAGCGCTACCGCCCAAGTCCTGGATCGATGTCCTTCTGGGGATATCGAAAATCGCGGTTGCGTTGCCTGGAGCGTTCGAGCCGCGCTTCAAGTTGAAGGACAGCTGCTTCGAGTGGGGGAAGATCCTCCATAATGGTTGCTTCGACGATTGCTCGGGATGTGTCGAAATAGTGGTGCGCCAGCCAGTCACGCATGCCGGCTGCATCAGACCACCTGACATCGGGTTCGCTCGCTACGAGCTCGGGATCTAACAATTTGACGGCCTCGCCAATTTCAATCAGTCGAAGCCGAACAGCGTCAAAAATGAGGCCGTCGGAGAGATCGCCACGGGTGAGGTGACTCCTGATCGCGGTGATCGCGTCCACAATGTCGGCGAGGCGCTCTTCGTCGTGTCGCGAACTCATAGTGGGATTGCTTCGCGTTCCACCACTTCTCGGACCCGAGGCCTGAGGCTGTCAGAAGGAGCAACGTCGACAGAGACTCCCAGTATCTCAGAGAGTTCCCTGCGCAGTGCCTCTAACGAAAATAGTCCTGTCTTGCGATCCAAATCGACCACTAAGTCGACGTCGCTTTCTGCCTGGTCTTCACCTCGTGCGGCGCTGCCAAAGACGCGGACGTTGCTCGCACCATGGCGCGCCGCACAGGCGAGTACAGAGCGTCGCCGCTGGCGGAGCCGACGACCTAGAGGGGTGTCCGGGATTCCACTTGGATACTCATTTGTACGTTCCAAATTGAGGACGAGGCGGTGCCCCGTTGCGCGTACGAGACGTTCAAACGTGGAGATCGAAGGTTCCCTGCGGCCAGACTCGTAGGCACTGACCACGCTCTGCGCGACGCCCGCACGACGTGCAACTTCGGTCTGTGACAGGTGAGCGCTGACGCGTGCTCGCTTTAGGAGTTTTCCGATTGCGTCATCTTCGGGTCTCGTCATGTCACTACCTTAGTACGTATTGTCTATGAGCAGAATGCGTGGAAGTCGGTTCTGCTGGTTCTTATTGTGTGGCTCAAGGTCCACTCCGGAACAGAAAAAGAACCGGCTCTGATGACACAGGCCGCTGGTAAGAAATGAATTATGAAGTTCACTGTCGCAGTCACCCACGAAGGGCTTTGGTATGTCGCCAGGTGCCTTGACGTCGACGTAGTAAGTCAAGGTGAGACGGTTGATGAGGCTGTCGCGAATCTCGAAGAAGCGCTGGGCTTGTACTTCGAAGGGGAGGACCTCCCCGACTCAATA
>JAJXXA010000154.1 GCA_021781335.1 Actinomycetes bacterium | reverse complement strand
CGTCGAGGCTAACCGTGAACCTGTAGGGGTGACGGTCACGTTGACCTACGCGTGGGCCAATGTCAGTTGGCACTTGGTGGGTCGCGTCGCCACCCAACGTCAACGAGTCATGGGCGGGACTGGTGAGTGGTGACGAGCACCAAGACCTTGACCCCTCTCAGGGTCCACGGTGCCGCCTGGCGATTGCTCGCGCGAGCAGTGCTCCAAAGAGAGTGCACACGGGGATCGCGCTCCAGAGCAGTCCCTGGGTCTCACGCAGCAGACCGCCACTTCGCTCAAGAACAGGATTCACCAGCACGTAGATCGTGGACGAGACACCACCGCCGATGAGCGCACCAAGGATTGAACTCAAGAGAACCACTTCGCGTCGCGAGAGGCGAGGGGGCAGATCTCTCATCGTCGCGCGTAGCTAGGGCGGCGCACGACGTGCCAACGCAGGACCTGGTCACTCGCCATAGCGCCTCCAGTGACGACCCTACTCACGTTCTCGTAGAGAAGAATCCAGTCCTCCTTCGTCGCCGACAAGCGCACGAAGATTCGTAGCGAACGATCACCGGATGCGGGTGCAGGGACCATTTTGGGTGAAGTTCGACGAGCATCACAGCCAATCCGGATGGCACGCCAGACTCAGTGAGGGGATGAACTTATTGGGCGTTAATTTGCCGTTCGGCGACGTGAGAGTGACAGAATCGCTTCCAAAATGAAATGAAAGTGAAGTTATTTGACCCGTGAAAACCCGAGACTAGTATTCTGCCGAGTCCCAACGTGGCGACTCGAAAATCCTAAGAAGGGCGGTTTACGTGGCATTTAAAAGCAAAGTAGGTGCGGCATTGGTCGCGGGCACAACGGTCGCCAGCATGGCGATTGTGTCGCTGGCGAGTCCAGTAACGATGTCCGGTGCGGCGACCAATGTGAACTGGGCCAAGGTGACTCACCTCACCAAGTCCGGCAACACCTCGATGGCAGCGCTGATCAAGGCTGCGAAGAAAGAGGGGAAGTTGAACGTCATCGCCTTGCCACCGAACTGGGCTAACTACGGTCAGCTGATCTCAACCTTCCAGAAGAAGTACGGCATCAAGGTCAACTCGGAGAACCCTGACGGTTCCAGTGCGCAAGAGATCGCGGCACTGGCGGCGGACAAGGGCCGTTCGAGTGCGCCTGACGTCATCGACGTCGGTACGAGCTACGCGCTCACCGCGAAGTCGAGCCACCTGCTCGCGCCCTACAAGGTGTCGACATGGGGCGAGATCCCTGCGGGCCTGAAGGACCCCAATGGCTACTGGTTCGACGACTACGGCGGGTACGTGGCCATTGGCTGCAACTCGGCAACGGTCACGAACTGCCCGACCTCGTTCAAGCAGATGCTCAACGCGACGTCATCGTCGGGCTACAAGATCGGTCTTAACGACAGCCCGCTCAACTCGAACTCCGCTCTCGCGGGTGTTCAGGCTGCGGCCGTCGCCAACGGCGGTTCGCTCAGCAACGTGGCACCTGGTGTGAGCTACTTCGCCCAGTTGAACAAGAACGGTACGTTCGTGCCGACCATCGCGAACGCGACCACGGTCGAGAACGGCGCGACCAACATCGTCATCTGGTGGGACTACCTCCAGGCGAGTGGCCTCAGCACTGCGGTCAAGGGCTGGAAGATTTCAGTACCTTCTGACGCAGTCCTTGGTGAGTACTACTCGCAGGCCATCAGCTCATCTGCACCAGACCCCGCGGCGGCTCGCCTGTGGGAGGAGTACCTGTACTCGGTCGCTGGACAGAACCTGTGGCTGAAGGGCTTGGCCCGACCGGTTGAGTTGGCGTACATGCAGGCGCACGGCCAGGCCAACAAGGCGTGGCTCGCGAAGTTGCCCGCATTGCCCGCTGGTGCGAAGCCGCTCTTCCCGACGACCGCTCAGATTGCGGCGGCGGCGACGGTGATCACGAACACCTGGGCGACGCAGGTCGGTGCTGGCTGATTCGCAGCAGGTTATGAATTCACCTTTCAAAAGTGATGTAGCGACGACTCCCTCGAGTGCAGGTGCACTCGAGGGAGTCGTCGCTACACACTCAACACCACTTCGAAAGCGACTACTGCGAGCGTGGCGACCGACGCTCGCGATGGCGCCCTTTCTCATCTACACCTTCCTGGGTCTGGGTATCCCGACCCTCGCCGTCATCAATCTCGCGTTTCGTAACGAGAACGGCACGCTCTCGACCTCCAATTTGCACCTCATCTCCCAGGGCATCTACCGGATTGGCTTCGAGAACAGTTTCAAGCTGGCACTCCTGACGTCGATCATCCCGGGCATCCTCGGGGTCATCCTCGCCTACACAATCCAAACGTCGCGTAGCGGGTTGCTACGCCGACTCGTGGCGACCGCCTCGGGCGTGCTCGCCAACTTCGGTGGCGTCAACCTCACCTTCATGTTCATCGCCACCCTGGGCTCCGCTGGACTCTTGACCGCGTGGTTGAACTTGATCAAGTTGAACCCCTGGCACTACGGCTTCAACCTTTATTCCTTCTACGGTGTGGCCTTCGTCTACATGTACTTCCAGATACCCCTCATGGTGCTCATCATCACCCCCGCCCTCGGGGGGCTGAGGAAGTCCTGGCGAGAAGCGGCTGAGAACATGGGTGCCTCCACCTTTGGCTACTGGCGCCACGTGGGCATCCCGGTGTTGCTGCCTTCAGTGCTCGGCGCGATGCTGCTGCTCTTTGGAAGTGCGTTCGCCGCCTACGCGACGGCGGAGTCCCTGACGACCGGCATCATCGCGCTGGCGCCCATCCAGATCGGCGTGGTGTTGAACGGCAACGTGGTCGCCGGTCAAACCCACGTTGGGTACGCGATCGCCTTTGGGATGCTGGTGATCTTGTCGGTCACGATGATCCTCTACGGGCTCGTGAGAAAGCGAGCGTCGAAATGGCTTCGATAGGCGTCCCCATTGGCGACTTCATCGCCAACGAAGAGGCGGGCATCGACCGGCCGATGCCCCTCGCCGGCGCGCGAAAGAAGCGTCGACGCTTCAGTCTGTGGCGATTCATCGTGCTGTTCGTGGCCGGTGCGTACTTCTTGATCCCGATCTTTGCCGGACTCAAGTTCTCACTTCAGGACATCAGCGGGCGCTTCTCGTTCCAGGCAATCCAGAACCTGCCTTCGGCGCCGGGCTTTTCTGGAGCGTTCTGGCTGTCGATGCGCCTCGCCATCGTCACCCTGGTGGTGTCGATCCTGTTGATGGTCCCGACCACGATCTACGTGCACCTTCGCTTGCCACGCATGCGGCGGTTGATGGAATTCATCACGATCTTGCCGATCGTCATCCCGCCGATCGTCATCATCGCGGGGATCTTGCCGGCCGCGCCACTGTGGGCGAAGTCGTCACCGTATCTCCTTAGTTTCCTCTACGTCATCCTCTCGATGCCCTTCATCTACCGCTCCCTCGACGCGGGACTCAGCGCCATTGACCTGAAGACCTTGGTCGAGGCGGCCCGCTCGCTCGGTGCGAGCTGGCTACGCACATTGACCCAGGTGATCTTGCCGAACCTTCGACCCGCGTTGCTGTCGGCGATGGTGTTGACCCTGGCGCTGGTGCTGGGCGAGTTCACGATGGCGAGCTTGGACCTGTGGACAACGATCCCGGTGTGGATCGTTCAGTTCAACACGGCCTCTTCAGGCCACGTACAGACCGCTGCGTCGATGCTGGGTCTTATCGGTACGTGGGTATTTCTTACAATTATCGTATCTATCGATCGGTCCGAGTCGCGCAAGTCGCGTAGAAAGACGGGAACACTGTGACCAACGTCAACGAGGTGGCGACCTCGCTGCCACTAACCCACACGCCACCCGCCAGTGGATCACGCGTCGAATTGGACCAACTCGTTCGTGTCTACGGCTCGGTGCGCGCACTGGACGGTTTCTCTTTGACCATCGAGCCCGGTGAGTTCGTGGCGTTGCTCGGTCCGTCGGGGTGTGGCAAGACAACCGTGTTGCGCCAGATCGCGGGTTTCGAGCAGCTCGACAGTGGGCGGGTGCTCGTGAACGGCCAAGACCTCTCTAACGTCAGCGCCCAAAAGCGCGACATGGGCATGGTCTTTCAGAGCTATTCACTGTTTCCCAACATGAACGCGCTCAACAATGTCGCCTTCGGGCTTCGCATGCGCCACCAGCGCTCGTCCCAACGTCTCGCCAAAGCGGCCGAAGTCCTCGAGATGGTGGGGCTGAGCGATCAGGCGAAGAAGTACCCCCACCAGATGTCGGGTGGCCAGCAACAGCGCGTGGCGCTCGCGAGAGCTCTCGCGATCGAGCCCCAAGTGCTTTTGCTCGACGAACCGCTCTCGGCCCTCGACGCCAAAGTGCGAGCGGAGTTGCGTGATCAGATCCGCATGCTGCAGAAGCGTCTTTCGATCACGACGATCTTCGTGACCCACGACCAGGAAGAGGCGCTGTCGATGGCGGACCGGGTCTGTGTCATGTCCAAGGGGCGCATTGAACAGATGGCGACACCGGCCGTGCTCTATCGACACCCCAACACCGCGTTCGTCGCTCAGTTCGTCGGCGTGTCGAGTCGGGTCCCGACGCTCTACCGAGGTGGGAGCGTCGACATCTTCGGTCAGGCGTGTACGGTGCGCGGTGACGAACGGCCAACAGAGGGCGCGGAAGTCGACGCGATTCTTCGTCCCGAGGACTTGACGATCGAGCCGGACCCCCAGGGCATTGGTTTCGTGACGCACAAGAGCTTTCTAGGGGCCACGACCCGCTTGGTCGTGCAGGTGCGAGAGACGCCGGTGCGTATTGATGTGCGAAGCGACCAGGGCGAGGAGCTCGAACTCGGCGCGCACGTCAACGTAAAGGTAATCTCACGAGACGTCCTGGTGGCCGCGCGCGTGGAAAACTCGGCCACCCAGACCGCTTGACGTCAGCCTCGTTACGTGCGAGCTATGGCGGGCGCATCACGTCTGCGCACCTAGGTGCCGGGGTTGGCGTTCGATGCCGGGAGACAACCCTGAGAAGTGTTTCGCCGTTACGGTCGTTCGCGGCTACGACCACTTAACATGGCGGGGTGGGGAAACCTCTGATCGGTATCACCGGGCGCCGCTGGCCGGCGAAGACCTTGGGCTCGCACGTGCCGAGGGCCATGCAGGAACTCTTCTTCGATCTGCACTTCTCTGACTACCCGCACTCGGTCGCACTGGCGGGAGGATTACCCGTCGAACTGACGCGCGACGCCGAAGTGGCGGGGATCATCGAGCGCATCGATGGTTTGGTACTGAGCGGGGGAGCCGACCTCGATCCGCGTATCTATGACGCGCAACCCGACGAGAATCTCGGTCCCCTCGAGGTCGACCGCGACGCCTGGGAGATGGCGCTACTCGAGGCCGCGCGAGAACGAGGTCTACCGGTACTCGCGATCTGTCGGGGGTTTCAACTCGTCAACGTCGCCTTCGGGGGCACACTACATCAGCACGTCGAACTCGACGAAGGCGTTGGCCACCCGCAGTGGGACATAAGTGGCCGACGCGTCACCCACGAGGTCCGCGTGCTCGCCTCGACAGTCGCCTCGACGTTGTTCCCCGAGGTGCTCGGCGTCAACTCCCTGCACCACCAGACCGTTGACCGGGTCGGCGAGGGTCTCATCGTGTCGGCCGTGGCCCCCGACGGGGTCATCGAGGGACTCGAGAGTCCCGACGGTTCGATCCTCGCGTTGCAGTGGCACCCCGAACTCTTAAAGGCGCCGGACCGCTCCTTCGAGTGGGTCGTTCGAGAGGCGAGCGCACGAATGCACCCCGAGGCGTCGTTGCAACACTGAGTCGTCGCGTCTCGCGTGGACCCGAGTCGCCAACACCGAGCGGCTCGGGTGACGTGGGTCGAATCGGCAACGGGGTACGACGAAGTGGTGGTTGCGTGAAGGGCCCGGGTGGGCCATTTCGATAGTATCGCTGGGATGCTTGCTGGCATCGTGGATGACCCATCCAAGGAGACGCAATGACCTCATCAGCCCCGGGACGACTGAGTCGCGATGAACTGGTGGGTCTGATCGAACGCGGTGAGATCGACACCGTCATGCTGGCGATGACCGACATGTACGGCCGCCTGCAAGGCAAGCGCCTGGACGCGTCATTCTTCGTCGAGGAACTCGTCCACGGTGCAGTCGAGGGTTGCAGTTATCTGTTGACGTCTGACGTCGACATGCGCACCCTGGACGGGTTTGCGCTGACGTCGTGGGAACGCGGCTACGGCGACCTCGCCTTTCGTGGCGACTTCTCGACGATTCGCCGCGTCCCGTGGCACGAGAAGACCGCGATCATCTTCGCCGACGTCGAAACGGTCGACGGCAGACCGGTCGCCCCCTCGCCTCGTCAGATCCTCAAACAACAGGTCGCGCGCCTGGCGCAGCACAACTGGCACGGGTTCACCGGGACCGAGCTCGAATTCATTGTCTTTCACGACACCTATGAAGACGCCTGGAAGAACGGCTATCGCGACCTGACACCGGTCAATCTCTACAACGTCGACTACTCACTCCAGGGCACCTCGCGCGTGGAACCCTTGCTCGGACGGATCCGTCGCTCCATGCGCGCGGCGGGCATGGTCGTTGAGTCACTGAAGGGCGAGTGCAATTTCGGCCAGCACGAGATCGCCTTCAAGTACGACCAGCTGGTTGATAAGTGTGACGAGCACGGCCTGTTCAAACTCGGAGCCAAGGAGATCGCCGCGCAAGAGGGCTACAGCCTCACCTTCATGGCGAAGTACGACCAGCGCGAGGGCAACTCGTGTCACATCCATCTGTCACTGCGTGACGACGAGGGTCGCCCAGTCTTCGCGGGCTCGGGCGAGCACGGGTTCTCTCCGGTATTCGAGCACTTCCTCGCGGGTCAGCTCGCCTACGCGCGCGAGTTGTCCCTCTTTCTCGCACCGAACATCAACAGCTACAAACGTTTCGTCGAAGGGTCCTTCGCCCCGACCGCATTGCTCTGGGGGATGGACAACCGCACCTGCGCGTTTCGTGTGGTGGGCCACGGCGAGTCGATCCGTGTGGAGTGTCGCATACCCGGCGGTGACGTCAATCAGTATCTTGCGGTGTCGGCGCTCGTTGCGGCGGGCCTACGCGGCGTGCGCGAGTCGCTCGAACTCCCGGCGGCCTTCGAAGGCAACGCCTACACCGCGGACGCCCCTCGCGTGCCGACGTCGTTGCAAGAGGCGCTCTCCTTGTTCGACGCGAGCGTCGTTGCTCGTGAGGCGTTCTCTGACGAGGTCGTTGACCACTACGTGCACGCCGCTCGCAGTGAAGTCGCCGCCTACGGCGCCGCCGTGACGGACTGGGAACGCTACCGAGGATTTGAAAGGCTATGAACACACCACTCTCCATCATCAACCCCGCGACAGAAGAAGAGGTCGCCTCGATCGACATGTTCGACCTCGAACAGACCGACCGGGCCATCGAGCGCGCCCAGCGCGCCTCGGCGTCGTGGCGCGCGGTGACGCCCGCGGACCGGGCGCGCCTCCTTCGTCGATTCTCCGACGTCGTCGACGCCCACGTCGAGGAGTTGGCTCGGCTCGAAGTCGCCAACTCGGGTCACACGATCTCCAACGCACGCTGGGAAGCGGGCAACGTGCGCGACGTGCTCGCCTACTACTCCGGCGCGCCCGAACGACACTCGGGGCGCCAGATCCCGGTCGCGGGTGGCGTGGACATGACCTTCTACGAGCCGCTCGGGGTCGTGGGGATCATCGTGCCGTGGAATTTTCCCATGCCCATCGCCGGCTGGGGGCTCGCGCCCGCGCTCGCCGCGGGCAACACCGTTGTCATGAAGCCCGCGACCTTGACGCCGCTCACCGCCATGCGCCTCGCCCAGCTCGCCCTCGAGGCGGGGATCCCCGAGGACGTCTTCCAGGTCCTGCCCGGAGACGGCGCCACCGTTGGCTACCGCTTCGTGACCCACGAAGCGGTGCGCAAGGTCTGCTTCACCGGATCGAACGCCGCGGGACGCGAGGTCATGCGTGGTTGCGCGGATCAGGTCAAGCGCGTCACGCTCGAACTCGGCGGCAAGAGCGCCAACATCATCTTCGCCGACAGCGACCTCGAGCGCGCGGCGGCGAGTGCGCCCTACGCGGTGTTCGATAACGCGGGCCAGGACTGCTGTGCGCGCTCGAGGATCCTCGTCGAGGCCTCCGCGTACGACAAGTTCATGGAACTCTTCGAGGTCGCCGTGCGCAACGTTCGCGTGATCGATCCGAGTGACGACGCGAGCGAAATGGGTCCACTCATCACCGCTCGCCAGCGCGAGAGCGTTGCGGCGTACATCGACGAGGCCAACGTCGCCTTTCGCGGCCAGGCGCCGAGTGGTCCGGGGTACTGGTTCGCGCCGACCGTGCTCGAGACGCCCGATCGGACGTGTCGCGCGTTCAATGAAGAGATCTTCGGCCCCGTCGTGTCGGTGGTCAGGTTCGAGGGTGAGGCAGAGGCGCTGGAGATTGCTAACGACGGGCCCTACGGACTCTCGGGTTCGATCTGGACGCGTGATGTCGGACGGGCGCTACGAGTGGCGAGAGGGGTCGAGACCGGGGCGCTCTCAGTGAACTCGAACTCGTCGGTTCGCTACTCGACGCCCTTTGGCGGATTCAAACAGTCGGGCATTGGCCGCGAACTCGGCCCCGACGCGCTCAAGAGCTTCAGTGAAGAAAAAAATGTATTCATAGCAATGGAGGAATAGTGGGTCGTCTCGACAACAAGGTTGCAGTCATTACGGGGGCCGCGAGTGGCATCGGGCGCGCGACAGCGCGCCGCTTCGCCACCGAGGGGGCCAAGGTGGTCGTGGCCGACATCGCCCGAGACGAGGGGGGCGAACTCGCCAACGAGGTCGGGGGCAGCTACGTGCACGTGGACGTCGCCGACGAGGCGAGCGTCGAAGCGCTCTACAACACCACCGCCGAGATCTACGGCGGTATCGACGTCCTGTTCAACAATGCGGGTATCTCTCCCGCTGATGACGACTCGATCCTGACGACCGGACTCGACGCGTGGCGTCGCGTCCAGGACGTGAACCTGACATCGGTGTACCTCTGTTGTCGCTACGGCATCCCCCACCTGCAAAAGCGGGGTGGCGGTTCGATCATCAACACGGCCTCGTTCGTGGCGATGCTGGGCTCGGCGACGTCCCAGATCTCCTATACCGCTTCCAAGGGCGGCGTGCTGTCGATGAGTCGCGAGCTCGGAGTGCAGTTCGCGCGCGAGGGGATTCGCGTGAATGCGCTCTGCCCCGGACCCGTCAACACACCGCTCCTCCAAGAGCTCTTCGCGAAGGACCCCGAGCGCGCCGCGCGTCGCCTGGTGCACGTGCCGATGGGGCGCTTCGCCGAAGCCGAGGAGATCGCGAGCGCCGTGTTGTTCCTCGCGAGTGATGACTCGTCGTTCATGACCGCATCGACGTTCCTCGTCGATGGCGGCATCCACGCGGCGTACGTGACACCACTGTGAGGTCGCGGTCCTTCGCGGCTGTGCCGAGGGACCAACGCATCGATCACCCGGTGGTCTTCAGCGGCTCGTTGTTGAGACCAGGTGTGAAGTATTCGTTCAGATACTTCTCACCTTCGTCACAGCACATCGTCACCACCGTCGAACCGGGTGCCAACTGGCTCAGTATCTGACGCGCGACGACCATGTTGGCACCTGAGCTCGGCCCGACCAGTAGACCGTGCTCTCGCGCCAAGCGTCGCATCTCGGCGATCGCGTCGTCGCTGTGGACGGGAACGACCCGGTCCACGAGTTCGTGATGGCGCTGATAGATGGTGGGCACGAAACCGTCGGAGATCCCTTCGATACGGTGCAGTCCCGCGTCGCCGCACAATATCGTGCACGATTCGCTCGGCTCGAGTGCGACGATCATGGTCGAGGGGTTGTGCGCGCGAAACGCCTGACCGACACCGATCAGGGTCCCGCCAGTGCCGACCCCCATCACCAGCGCGTCGGGGACACGTCCTTCGGGAAGTTGCGCGAGGATCTCGGGACCGAGCCAGGTCCGGTTCTCCTCCACGTTCCATTCGGACTCGAACTGGTGGGGTGCGAAGAAGCCCGGTTGGTCACCGAGTCGGTTGGCTTCGATGAGCGCCTCGTTGACGTGAAAGTCACCGATATTGAGCAGTTGTGCGCCGAAGGCGTTGGAGATCGCCGCACGTTCTGCGCTCATGCCGTTGGGCATGACGACGAGCATCTTGTAGCCCTTCACGGCGGCGACCATGCTCATGGCGTTTCCGGTGTTGCCACTCGACGCTTCGACGATCGTGTCGCCCGGCTGCAACAGACCTTCTCGCTCGGCGCGTTCGATGATGTAGCGCGCCATGCGCGCCTTGATCGAGCCCGAGGGATTCAGGTATTCGAGCTTGAGCCACACGCCGTCGACTTCAATGAGGGGCGTCGAACCTATGGCGTCCAGCACGTTCTTTGACACGCCCCGCCCAGTATTCACCGCAACCTCTTCTCGTCGAGTAGCCCGCACTCGTCACCCTAGCGGCGGCGAATGTCATCGCTCGACTCTCGACGTCGGTGCGCTGGTCGCAGTCACTACACGCGCACACCCGCGCTCGAGAACTCGTGTCGGACCAGCTCGGCGTAGGTTGCCACCTGGGCGGCGACTTCTTCGTCGTCCCAGTGCAGGTCGGGGGCGACCAATCGGGCGATGTCCGCAGCGCTCGCGAGCGTTGCTCGCGCGTCGATGAGGTGTGCGCGCGTGCGACGGGTCACCAAGTCGATGAGCGAGACGACCATCTCGTGACGCGCGCTGTAGACGAACTCTGCCTTCACGTAGTTGAGACCGGGGACGGCGAGCTCGGCGAGTTCTGGGCGTTGTTCGATCAGTTCGAGCAGCGCCGGTGTGTCGCTGCCGAAGCGTTGATAGAGGTGGATCTCGAGCTCGGTCGAGGGTCGCCACGCACCACTTCCGTGCAGTTTGAGGTTCTTCGTTCGAACGCGACCGAGCGACGACACGTAGGGCGAAAGGGCGTCGACGGTGTCTTCGGCCATTTGACGATACGTGGTCCACTTGCCGCCGGTGATGTGCACGACGCCGTCTTTGGAATCTGTGACCTGATGGCGACGAGAGAGGTCGGCGGTGCGTGCACTGACGCGCGTCTCGTCGGTGGCCGACAAGAGTGGGCGAAGACCGGCCCACAGACCGGTGACGTCATCGGTGACCAAGTTCGACGAGGTCGAAGCGTTGACGGTGTCGAGAAGGTAGCGCACGTCCTCGGGCGAGCACTCGGGTTGATCCAGGTCACCGTCGTAGGCGGTGTCGGTGGTGCCGATGAAGGTGTAGGGAGCGTCCTCGACGGGAATGATGAAGATACTTCGCTTCTCGCCGGGCACGGAGAAGACCGCCGCCACATCGGCGGGCAACCGGTCGCGCGGCACCGTGAGGTGCACGCCTTTTGCGGGGGTGATCCGATGTGAAGGGGTGTGCTCGGTCATGGCGAAGACGTGGTCCGCCCAGACGCCGGTGGCGTTGACGACCGAGCGCGCCGACACGCTCAACAAGGATTGGTCCAGCTCGTTTCGACAGATGACGCCGGTGGCGCGCCCATCGCTCGCACGAGTGATGTCGATCACGCGAAGGTAGTTCACGACGTCAGCGTGAAAGTCGAGTGCGGCCGTCTTCGCCACGGCGAGTGCGACGCGCGCGTCGTCGCCGCGTGCGTCGTGGTAGAGGAACCCGGCCACCAGCCGCTCGGTGTGCAGGGTCGGCAGGTGCGAGAGGGCCTCACGCTTGGTGATCTTGCGGTGGCGATGGCCAATGCGCCAGCCCCCGGTGAGGTCGTAGATACGCAGGGCGGCGCCGTAGCTCTTCGCGACGGTGTGAGAGACCACGCCATTGTTGCCAAAGAGGGGGATGAGGAAGGGGAGCGGTCGAACGAGGAACGGGGCGTTCTCGAGTAGACGCTGGCGCTCTCGAAGGTTCTCATAGACGAGACGAAATTCGCGCTGCTGTAGGTAGCGAAGTCCGCCGTGGACCATCTTTGACGACTTGGAACTCGTGCCCGACGCGATGTCACCGGCGTCGATGAGCGCGACCTTCAGCCCGCGCGAAGCGGCATCGAGTGCGACCCCCGCGCCGGTCATGCCCGCACCGATGACCAGGACGTCATAGGTGGTGCTGTTGAGGGCGCGAAGTGACTCGTCGCGACTGAAAGTGTTCATGAAACATGTTGACACAACGAACTGTGGCGTCATCGTGGGGATGACGTGTCTTCACGACAGACCAAGTCGCGTGGCCGTGACGACGACGTCGACGCGTCGAGTTCGAGGGGAGGTATTCGAGAGACTTGGAGATGACAATTTGTTGAAAATTTGATGTGAATGTTCTGACGTCAGACTTTCGAACTGGCTGCGCGTGCGTGCAGGCACTTTGGTGCTGGCTTCACATGGTGGGAGCTCGAGTGACGAAAGAAGTGCACGAGGACCCGGGTACGATTGGTTATCTTGAGATACGCCCATGACCTCAGTCGCTGAAGTCCTCGGTGGCCGCTACAGCATCGTGCGCCTCTTGGGTAGAGGCGGGATGTCTGACGTCTATGAGGCCTTCGACATGGTCACCGCCAACTCGGTGGCGATCAAAGTGGTGCGCTCTGGGGACCCCGACATCGCACGTCGCCTCTCCCAAGAAGCCCGCGCGCTGGAGAGTTTCGAGCACCCTGGACTGATTCGACTCCTCGACGTCGGAGAGACCGGCGACCAGGCGTACCTCGTGATGGAACTGATCACGGGAACGACCCTCGCCCAGACTTTGCGAGGGGGCGCCCTCTCGTCGAGGGAAACTGCAAACCTTGGAGCGCGCCTCGCTGACGCACTCGCCTATGTGCACGAACGTGGGGTCGTCCATCGTGACGTGAAACCTTCGAACGTCCTGCTCTCAGAGGACGGCGACCCGTGGCTCGGTGACTTTGGCATCGCCATGCTGCATGACGCATCGGTGCTCACCGCGACGGGCGCCACCATGGGGACCGTGTCGTACATGGCACCCGAGCAACTGGAGGACCATCAGGTGGGTCCGGCCGCGGACATTTGGTCGCTCGGGATCATCCTGCTCGAATGCCTCACCGGTCGTCGGGTCTACGAGGGGACGCCCAGTGAGGTCCTGGCGCGACGACTCGCCGGTCCTGTCGTCGTGCCCGAGCAGCTCGCGACACCCTGGAAGGTCGTACTCACGGGAATGTTGCACCAACATCCCGATGAGCGACTCAAAGGTTCTGAAGTGGCGGCGATACTCGCAACCAGTGCCTACGACGCGCCGACTCCAGTGCCCGACAGCGACCTGACCACACCCTTGCGAACGTCGTCGGCGGAGCGAACCCAGATGATGCCAGGGGTGGTCGTCGCGGGTGCGGCGATGGACGAGACGCGCATCGTGCAGCCGTCGCGAGTGGCGACGCGCCCTAGAGTCTCAAAGTGGTACGCGCGAGTGGGCGGCCTCATAGGTCTCGCGGCGGTGATGATGGCGGCGTTCTACTTGAGTGCGAGTTCACCACCTGCGAAGCACCTCCCACCGACGACCACGACAACACCACCGACGACCACGACCACGGTGCTCGCGGGCACCGCCGCCCTCCAAGCACTGCAGAGTCAAGTCAATGCGGGCGAGGTGGCCGGCACCATCAATCGCGCGTCAGGCAACGCGGTGACCCAACCAGCGTTCGCCGCTCAAACGGCGTACACGACGGGTGCCACCAAGACCGCCGCGACTGACCTGGCCCTCGCGTCGAGTGCGATTTCGGGTGGTGTGCTCAACCACACCATCGGTCCCGTCGAAGGCCAATTGCTGCAGGGGGACCTCGCCCTTCTCGCGAGTGCGCTCAACCTCAGCTCGGCGGTGACACCACCGACCACGACGACGACCACCACGACGTCACCGACCTTCACGATCCCGACGTTCCCCTCCTTTGGCAACGGTGGGGGACCCGGGAACAGCGCTCGCCACTGAGAACGCTCAGCTTCTCGCCAAGCGCAGACCTCATCTCTTAGCCGCGACACGTTCGAGGCCCTTGATGCCGAGGAGTGGGAATGTTAACAAGGACTTCTCTTCAGTGGTCTCACTAGGATGAAAAGCCCAGAGGTCATTAACGATCGTGTGGGTCCTGGCCACCCGTGAGGTGGGCGTCACCCCTCGGGACAGGGCGAGCGTAGATGGAACGACTGTTTGAACAGACGTGCGAGAGGGACGTCATCCGATGACGGCGAGTCGCATGTTCTCACGGTCGAAATTGACGGGCGTCATCTCGAACCTCTTGGCCTCTTCGGGTAAAGCTGCGGGCGTCTTCTCCTTGTCGGCGGTCGCCTTAGTCTTGATTGCGCTCCCGTCCAAGCACTTCACCAGGGGCGCCCTCATCTTGGTCATGGTGGGCCTCGCGACGGCGTGCGTGCAATCGGCGGTCAATCTCTACTACGGAGCACGTATCCCCGAGTGGGCGCTGCACGTGGACCTGGTCATAGATATCTCTCTGATCACCGCGGTGTGCGTGATCATCCCCAGTGTCGACGTTGAGTTCGGGTTCCTTTTCCTTTGGATCTTGTTCTTCGCCGCCCTCTATCTATCGGTGTGGTCGTTCCTCTTCTACTGGCTCTACGTATCGTTGGCCTACGCGCTCGTGGTGTTTCGATCGACGGCGCCGGTTGAAGGCACGCGTATGTGGATTCCTCTCGTTGGTACGGGACTGGTGCTCGGATTGGTGACGGCCGGACTGGTGTCGATGCTTCGTCAATCGAGTGACCTCGATGCGCTGACGAAACTGCCGAACAGGCGGGCGTGGGATCGGCGCGTCGAGGAGGAGTTCGAGCGTGCGAAAAGGAACGCGACGGCCCTTTCGATGGTCGTCATCGATATTGATGGCTTCAAAGTGGTGAACGACCGTGACGGTCACCAGGCGGGAGATGAACTCTTGTGCGTGCTCGCTGACGCCTGGCGCCAGGAAGTGCGTGGCGGTGGGGACTTCGTGGCACGAATCGGCGGTGATGAATTCGGTTTTCTTGCCCCCGAGACCGACGCTCGAGGGATTGTTCAGGTTGTGCAGCGACTAGAGGGCCTCCTGCCGCTTGGTGTTTCATGCTCTTTTGGTGCGTCCTCGTGGAACGGGAACGGATCGCTCGCCGACCTGTTTCGAGAGGCTGACGAAGCCATGTACCGCGTCAAGCGTCAGCACAAAATGGCCCCGTGAACCGGGTCACGGGTGTGACACCTTAGGACGGTCGACCGGGGTGCGCGGGCCGACTACCGAGCGCGGTGAGTGCTGCCGCACGTGTCGTCATGGCGCTCGCGATCGAGGCCTTCAACGCGTCGCGGGCCGTGGCACGCTCGCTCGGGCTCGAAGCGCTGGCGAGTGCTTGAGCGTAGGCGCTCTGCGCGGCAGCGACCGAAGCGCGAAACGCGATGTTGGCTGACTGCAGGCCGTTCACGAACGCGGTGCCGACATACCCCGCAGGAGGTGCGGGCGGGTTGCCGATCGCGGTGATCGCCGAGACCCGCACGTTGATGGCGGCTTCGATGGCCGTGTCGAGCGCGAGGCGTGCGCTTTGGCGCTGCGCCTGGGTGGTCGCGGCACTCATAGCGGCGCTGAACGCGGCGTCGGCACTTTGCACCGACGTGCGGTACGTCGCGTTGATCGCCTTTAGACCGTCGATGTAGGAACCCCAGGAAGCGTGAAAACTGGTCCACGCGCTCGAGGTGGTGGTCGTTGTGGAACTTGTGGTTGTCGTGGAGTCAGCCAATGCGGCGACGGGTGTCGCGAAACCGAGGATGACA
>JAJXXA010000131.1 GCA_021781335.1 Actinomycetes bacterium | reverse complement strand
CCAAAGGTGTTGATCAGTTCGTCCCAGGTCATGCCGTCGCCCTCACCGGGGTGCAGTTCACACAACGCACAGTCGCGCTGGGCTCGAAGATGCGACGGCAGTCCGGGGGCGATGATCTCGGCGGTCTGCACGGCACGCGGCAACACCGACGTGTAGAGGGCCACCGCGTCGTCGAACTCGCGACTGGTGAGGAGGCGGTCTCGAAGGGCCCGCGCCTGGTGTTCGCCCAGATCGGTGAGTCCACCACATCCGATCGGCCCCCCGACGATTCCTCGCACGTTGCAGTGCGCCTCGCCGTGGCGTACCAGCACGATCCGGGTCCCACGAGGGGTCGTGCCGCTCGTTCGAAATCCTTCGGGCGGCTCGATCGTGCTCACGCGAGTTCTCCAACGAACGCCTCGAGTTGACGAAGCGTTCGACATTCGATCACCCGCTCGCAGTAGGGCGCATATTGATTGACGATCGAATCACCACTGTTCCAGTAGCTCGTCGGCTCGGGATTCAACCAGTAGACCGCTTTGGCGCGTGACTGCAGGTCCGCGATCACCTCGGCGTGCGCCTGATGGTAATTGTTGCGAGCGTCACCCAAGATCAAGATCGTGCAGCGGCGATTCACGTCCTTCGCGAAGCGCTCGTGGAAACTGAGAAAGGCCCTACCGTAATCGGAGTGGCCGTCAAAGGCGATGACGTCGGCTTCCGCGTTGATGCGCGCTACCGCCTCGGCGGGGTCGTCGACACCCTCAAAGAGCCGACTGACCTCATCGAGTCCATCGACGAAGACGAAACTGCGCACCTTGGAGAACTGGGAGCTGATCGCGTGCACCAGGTGCAGCGTGAACCTCGCGAAGCTCGCCACCGAACCCGAGATATCGGCGATCACGATGATCTCAGGTTTCGCCGGACGCGGTGGCTTGAAGCGCAGGTCAAGCGGCACGCCACCCGTAGAGAGGCTGCGTCGAACCGTGTGTCGAAGATCGACCGGTCCACGGTGACGTCGGCGACGTCGGCGCGCGAGACGCACCGCGAGCTTTCGACTGAGTGGTCGAAGCGCCCGTTCGAGTTGCGCCATCTCGTCTCGGTTCGCGTGCATGACGTCGAGGTCTTCTGGGAGGGGCTTGCGCACCGATTTGGCCAATGCCTCGGCGCCGCGGTCTTCGACGAGGCGCTCTCGAATCTCGCGCTCGACCTCGACCTTCAACAACTCCACACGCGCTCGTGCCTCATCGCGAGAAAGTCGCTGGGCGAGGGCGTCCTCGGTGTCTTGTGGTCCGAGCGCGACCTGGGCCAGTCGCTCCTCGAGCGCGTCGAGCTCGAGATTCCTCAGGGTGCGATAGAGGTAGTACGTCCCCCCGACGGGTCGACCCGGTTCGATACCCGCGTAGCGGGTGACCGCCTCACTCGCGGCGTGGCGTAGGGCATCGCGGTTCGCGTCGCGCAACGCTCGAAAGAGCATCTCCGCCAGTTCTTGGGCCGAGAGTGATCCCGAAGCGCCGCCCTCTCCTCGAGACTGGCCGGGACCCGTGGCGCCCGCGGCGCCGTCGGGAGGGTTCGGCCCTTCACCTTCGAGCATCGCCTCGACACCGTCGTACGCCCTCGTCGCGAAGAACACCTCGAAGGCGGTATTGAACGCGGGCATGTGGTCGCCGTCTTTGATCAAGGTCGCGGCGAGTGAGCTCTTCACCAACGATCGATCACTGAGGTCGATCACCTCCATCGCCCGCGCCGAATCCACGTGCTCGCTCATCGAGATCGGAATCCCGACGGCGCGCAGTTCGCCGATGAAGTCTCCGAGGAGGCTAAGCAAGCGGCTTCGGGCGACCGAGGAGCTCTCGGGTCGCGCGCTCGATGTCGGACTGGTACTTCAACAAGATGTGCAGCGTCGCTGCGGCGTCCTCCTCGCCGATCTCTTGACGACCGAGGATGACCAGGGTTCGTGCCCAGTCAAGCGTCTCAGAGACCGACGGCGCCTTCTTTAGATCGAGCGCCCGGAGTGAGCGCACCACGTGGGCGATCTGTTCGGCCAAAGTGGTAGAGATGCCCGGCACGCGCGACACGATGATGTCACGCTCGCGCTCGACATCGGGGTAGCCGACGTAGAGATAGAGGCAGCGTCGCTTGAGCGCCTCTGAGAGCTCGCGCGTGTTGTTCGAGGTCAAGAACACCATCGGGATCTGCTTCGCCTTGACGGTGCCCAGCTCGGGGATCGACACCTGGTACTCCGAGAGGATTTCGAGCAAGAGCGCTTCGGTCTCGAGTTCAACGCGGTCGACCTCGTCGATGAGCAGCACGACCGGGTCGGTCGCCGAGATCGCTTCGAGCAGTGGTCGCGTCAACAAGAACTCCTCGGCGAAGATGTCCTCTTCGAGATGCGACCAGTCTTCGGCCGACCCTTCAGGGCGACCCGCTTGGATGCGCAGCAACTGCTTTCGATAGTTCCATTCGTAGAGGGCCTTCGATTCGTCGAGCCCCTCGTAACATTGCAGGCGGATCAGTCGCGCGCCAACCGAGTCCGCAACGGCCTTGGCGAGTGCGGTCTTGCCGGTGCCCGCGGGCCCCTCGACGAGGACCGGCTTGGCGAGTCGGTCCGCGAGAAAGGTCACCGACGCAATCGCGTCGTCACTCAGGTAGTCGTGTTCGGCGAGTTTCGCCTTGACCTCGTGAGGCGAACTGAATCGCGGTGGCGGCACGTGCAAGAGACCCAGGCGCTGGGCGAGCTCTTCTCGTGGATCTAGTGCACTCATCGAATCTGTCCCTCTCCTCGTACCACCCATTTCAAACACGTCAGTTCGCGAAGCCCCATCGGACCACGAGCGTGAAGTTTCTGGGTCGAGATACCCACCTCGCCGCCCAGTCCCAACTCACCGCCGTCGATGAATCTCGTCGACGCGTTCACGAGCACCGCCGCGGCGTCGACTCGTCGGATCCACGCCTCAGCGTTCTCGTGGTTCTCGCTCACGATCGCCTCGCTGTGACCTGTGCCGTAGGTCGCCACGTGCGCTACCGCCTCGTCGAGTGACGACACCACCTTCACGGCCAGAATCAGGTCAAGGAATTCACGTTCGAAGTCCTCGGTGGTAGCGAGGCGCGCCTCGGGCAGCACCGCGCGAGCTCGCTCGTCGGCGCGAAGTTCCACCTCGGGGATGGCCCGCGCGAGCGCGGGCAGGAAGGCGTCTGCGACCTTTTCGTGCACGAGGACGGTCTCGGCGGCGTTGCACACACCCGGGCGCGAGGTCTTCGCATTCTTCGCAATGGCCACCGCTTTGGCGAGGTCGGCGAATTCGTCGACGTAGATGTGGCAGTTGCCGTCACCGTCGAGTACGTAAGGCACCCGAGCGTGCTCGCGCATCGCCGCGATCAGACTCGGTCCGCCACGAGGGATGAGACAATCGAGCACTGAGGTCATCTGCATGAACGCAGTGGCGGTCTCATAGGACGGATCACGCACGAGCGCCACGGCGTCCTCGGGAAGACCCTCGGCGGCCAGCGCCTCTCGCCACAGATCCACGATGAACGCGTTGGTGCGCATTGCCGAAGACGATCCGCGCAAGTACGCGGCGTTGCCACTTCGAACGCACAGCCCCGCCACGTCACTGGTCACATTGGGCCGATTCTCATAGACAACACCGATCACGCCGAGCGGCACGCGTACCCGTTCGACGCGCAGCCCATTGGGTCGCACGTCTTGGTCGCTGACTTCGAACAGGGGGTCGGGCGCACTGGCGATTTCGCGCAACGCCTGGGACATGGCCGCGACCCTGGTCTCGGTGAGGGTCAATCGATCACGACCGGGACCAGATTCTTCGTACGCCTCGACTTCAGCGGCGTTGAGCTCAAGGAGCTCTGACACGGTGGCGTCGAGCCGGTCCGCCACGCGTTCGAGCACCGCACAACGCTGGTCGTTGGTCGCCTGGGCGAGTGAGCGGGCCGCCCGGCGCACGAGGTCCCCCTGCACCGATAACTCGCTCATTGTC
>JAJXXA010000068.1 GCA_021781335.1 Actinomycetes bacterium | reverse complement strand
CACGGTGGCGTCGAGCCGGTCCGCCACGCGTTCGAGCACCGCACAACGCTGGTCGTTGGTCGCCTGGGCGAGTGAGCGGGCCGCCCGGCGCACGAGGTCCCCCTGCACCGATAACTCGCTCATTGTCATCCCTTTAGCGTAACGGAGCCGTTAGGCCCGTCGAAGCAGCACCAAGTCGTCACGGTGCACAACCACGTCTTCACCCTCACTGAATCCCTCAGAACTCACGCGGGTCAGACCCTTGGCGACCACCTGACCGTCGAGGGACTTGATCTCGACGGCGTCACCTTCGACAAAATCTCCCTCGTGGGCTTCGACTCCGACGCGCAACAGGCTTCGCCCGTGGTGTTCGAGTGCCTCGAGGGCGCCGTTGTTGATGCTGAGCGATCCGTGACTCGAGACTGCGAAGGCTATCCAGGACTTGCGCGCCGAGAGCCGCTCACTTCGAGGATGGAAGGTCGTGCCGAACCCCGTCTTCTCACTAAGGGCCTTACGCAGTGATTTGGCCGCGCGTGCGGGGGCGATGACGGTCGTTATCCCCGACCACGTGGCCATCCGCGCCGCGGCCAATTTAGAGGCCATGCCGCCGCTGCCCACACCCGAGTGGCTCGTGCCCGCGATGCCGACGAGGTCCGCGTCGATCGCGTTCACCTCTTCGATGAGCGTGGCCGAGGGATCCAGACGTGGATCTGCGGTGAGCAGGCCCTCGGTGTCGGTGAGCAGCACCAGATGAGACGCACCGACCAGATTCGCAACGAGTGCGGCGAGCCGGTCATTGTCACCGAACCTGATCTCCTCATCAGCCACCGCGTCGTTCTCGTTGACAATGGCGACGACCCCGAGGCCCTGGAGGGACTCAAGGGTGCCGCGCGCGTGCAGATACTGGCCACGGTGGGAGAAATCGAGCGGGGCGAGGAGTACTTGGCCGACCGCCGTGTCGAGCTCGCCGAAGGCGTTTCGCCACGCGTGCATCAAGAGTGGCTGACCAACAGCTGACACGGCCTGCAAGGTCATGGCGTCGGTGGGACGGGGTCGCCCCTCTCCCACTTCGGCCCACCCGGCCGTGATCGCACCCGAGGTCACCACCACGACATTCCAGCCCTCATCACGAAGGTGCACCACGTCGTCAGCGATGTTCACCAGCACCTCGTAGTCAACGCCACCCGTGGCGTCGGTGACCGAGGTCGTACCGACTTTGACAACGACGCTACGAGTCGTCATCGCTGTCGCCCAGGTCGAGACGTCCGTGGCGCGCGAGTCGCTCGCGACGCGTCGCACGGTGATGGTCTCCGCGGTCCAAGCCCGCGCCAACCTCATCGCGCCACCATTCGAACGAGAGTGGCCCGATCGTCACCAGATCACCGTCGTGTACGCCTGCTCTCGTGAGTAGACGATCAACACCCAACGCTCTCAGACGTCGAACGATCTCCGCGAGCGCTTCGTCGTCGGTGAGGTCCTGGAAGCGCACCGCGCGCAGCGCCGGTCGACCTTCGACGCGCCACGCGCTGTCGCCGTCGCGCACCACGTGGACCTCGTCGGGCAGTGGCTTGTGAATGACGACCGTGTGGTCGAGTTCCGCTTCTTCGTGCTGGCGAACCTGAACGACGAGCTGGGCCAATTGCGCCACGAGTGAGTCGATGCCCTCTCCGGTCACCGAGGAGATCGTCGCAACGTTCGAGAGATCGCTGGTCGCGACGTCACCTTTGGAGCCCACGACCACGCGGGGTCGCTCGAGAAGGTCGGCCTGATAATTACCCAGTTCTCGAAGCAGTATCTCCAATTGGTCGTAGGGCGACATCGGTGCAAGCTCGGACAAGTCGAGCAGTACACACAGCACGCGAGCGCGCTCGACGTGGCGCAAGAAGTCGTGTCCGAGGCCGCGTCCTTGCGCGGCGCCTTCGATGAGACCGGGGATGTCGGCCATCACGAACTCGGTGGCATCTTGGGGGCGGCCCGAGCGCGCGCCCACGCGCACGACGCCCAGATTCGGCACCAATGTGGTGAACGGGTAGTCGGCGATCTTGGGACGCGCCGCGGACACCCGAGAGATCAGCGTTGATTTGCCCACGTTGGGAAAACCAATGAGCGCCACGTCGGCCTGCAGCTTGAGTTCCAGGTTCAACCAGCGCTCCTGGCCGACCTCGCCCTGCTCGGCGAACGCGGGCGCGCGTCGCTTGTTCGAAAGGAAGCGGGCGTTGCCCTGTCCGCCGAGACCACCCTCGGCCGCGAGCCAGCGGTCACCGGGGCCGGCCAAGTCCACGAGCAGGATCCCGTCCTGGTCGTGGACCATCGTGCCCACCGGAACCGTTACGGTGACGTCTTTACCGCGCGAACCGTGCTGTCGCTTGGAGGTGCCGTGCTGACCGTCGCCCGCGCGACGAAACGGATGGTCCTTGAACCCGAGCAGCGAGGCCTGGTTGTGGTCCGCCACGATCCACACGTCGCCCCCTTTGCCACCGTCGCCGCCGTCGGGGCCACCCTTGGCGACGTGGGCTTCGCGGCGAAAACTGACGCATCCTGCGCCTCCATCACCCGCTTTGGCGTGGAGTTGAGCGGAATCGACGAAGGTGGACACCCCTTTATCCTACGGCCGGGACCTGATTCAACCGACGAGCTCGCGAAGCGCGTCTCGAAAGACGACACCGTGACGCGCAACCTGGCTCGGCGTGGTGGCCGGGCACATGAGCGCCATGTTGTGAAAAGGCGTCAACAAGATGCCACGGTTCACGCAGTACAGATGCAGGTAATCCTCGAGCTGTACGTCGGCGCTCTTCAACGACTCACCACCGTTTCGAGGCGCGGGTGACGCGAAGCGGTACTCGCAACGAGCCCCGAGTTGACTGATCGACCACGGCAGATTGAACTCGTCGATGCTCGATTGCACATCGGCGCTGAAGGTCGTCGCCAGTTCCTCCATTGGTCCAAAGGCGTCGTCGGTGAGTACAGAACCCAGTACCGCGCGCATCGCGGCGAGACTCAGTGCGTTGCCGGCGAGCGTGCCGCCAACTCCCCCGACGTCCACGATGTCAGCCAGGTCCGCCCCACTTGCAACCGCCGCGAGCACCCGCTGCGCCAAGTCCTCGCTCAATCCGTACGCGCCACACGGCACGCCGCCACCGAGTGACTTGCCGATCGTCAGCGCGTCGGGACGTAGGTTCCAGCGCTTGGTCGCCCCGCCGGGTCCGGCCGAGAACGTGTGCGTCTCGTCCAGGATCAGCAGTGTGCCCGTCGCATCGCACAACGACCGCACGCCTTCGAGAAAACCCGGCTCAGGTAGAACGATGCCGATGTTGGTGAGCGCCGGCTCAGTGAGGACCGCCGCCACGTCACCGAAGCTCAACTCGCGCTCGAGCGCCGCGAGATCGTTGAACTCAACAACGCGAGTCGTCGTCGTCGGATCGACTGCCGGAGCGACGTTGCCCGGTCGCGATGCACTACGGCCTTCTTCGTCGACCACGACGAACGTCTCGTCGACCGAGCCGTGATACGAATACGAGAACACCAGGATCTTGGGACGCTTGGTGACCATGCGCACCAATCGAAGCAGCCAACGATTGGCGTCGGTGGCCGAGAGCGTGAAGGACCACTTCGCGAGTCCAAAACGCCTCGAAAGCTCGCGCGCGACCCATTCGGCGTCCTCATTGGGCAGCATGGTCGTCACGCCCCCCTTCTCACTCATGCGTTCGCGTACCGCGTCAAACAGCGCCGCGGGCGAGTGTCCCGCCATGGCGCCGGTGTCTCCGAGGGCGAAATCAATCAGCTCGTTGCCATCGATGTCCTTGACGAGCGCACCGTGCGCTTCACTGAAACCCAGGGGGAAGCCACCCGCCCACTTGTTCATCCACGTCATCGGCACACGCGCCAGAAGGTGGTCAGCGCCCTCGTGGAGCGCCTTTGAGCCAGGGTGGGCCTGTTCGTAGTGGGAACGCTCATTTTCGGTTAATTCAGCCAGTTTCTGGCGATTCAGATAGTCCATCACCCCATCGT
>JAJXXA010000015.1 GCA_021781335.1 Actinomycetes bacterium | reverse complement strand
CCGAGAAGTACTGCGACTTTGCCGTCACGGTGCTTCGCGACACCGAGGTGGTCTTTCGAGCGGTGCTGTCACTTCAAAGACGACCATTGGACCGACGCGCCCTCGCGCGAGTCCTGGTGCTCTACCCCTTCCTCACGCTTCGAGTGTCCCTGGCCATCTACACTCGCGCCGTGCGCCTCTGGTTGCGACGGGCTACCGTCTTTCCCCACCCCAGGTCTTCCTCATGAGCCCTTCACCCGACTCGCCGTTCTCGCAGCAACTACGCATAAGTGGCTCTCGCCGCGTTCTGATCGCGATGCTGCGTCGACTTCGCCACGGCACGTTGACGCTGAGCGAAGGAGGTCGAAATCGGACCTTTGGCGAGACGCTCAAGGGGTCGATCGTCGCGGACTTGACCGTGCACGAGCCAATGTTCTGGTCACGAGTCTTGACCCGCGGCAGCTCAGGCCTCGGTGAATCGTACTTTCGTGGTGAATGGGATTCAACCGACATCGTCGCGTTACTCGAACTGCTCACAAAGAACCTGGATCGGATCAACCGTTTGTCGCGCATCGTCGCGCCTGTGGCGGCGGTCACAAAGGTTCCACTTCGCCGATTCGCGCCGTCCAAGGCGAGGGACCGTCAGAACATCGCGGCCCACTATGACCTGGGAAACGAGTTCTTCGAATTGTTTCTCGACTCGACGATGGCGTACTCGTCAGCGGTGTTCCCTTCACCATCGAGTTCACTCGAGGAAGCGTCCACCGAGAAATTCGATCGCCTGTGTCGAAAGCTCTCCTTGGGGCCGACTGACCACGTTGTTGAGATTGGCACCGGGTGGGGTGGTTTCGCACTGCACGCTGCGCGCACCTACGGATGTCGAGTGACGACGACGACCATCTCGGCCAAGCAGTATGAATATGCGACTCGTCGCGTCGCCGAGTCGGGACTGGGCCATCTCGTCACCGTTCTCGATCGGGACTACCGCGACCTCGAAGGCACGTTCACTCACCTCGTCTCAATCGAGATGATTGAAGCGGTGGACTGGCGTCTCTACGAGACCTTCTTTCACGCGTGTGCGAGCCTTCTGGACGACAACGGTCGCGCCGCGCTTCAGTGCATAGTCATCGACGACGCCGAGTTCGAGCGGTACAAGACCCGCACCGACTTCATACGCCGCCACATCTTTCCCGGCGGGGGTCTGCCTTCGATCACTGCACTGACCAACGCGCTCTCACGAGCGAGCGACCTACGCCTCATCGACCTGGAAGACCTCGGGCCCCACTACGTTCGCACGCTGATGATGTGGCACGAGCGTCTGGCGGCGAAGGCTGATGACGCGCGACGGCTTGGCTTCGATGACGAGTTACTTCGCAAATGGCATTTTTATTTCGCATACTGCGCGGCGGGTTTTACAGAGCGTCACGTTTCAGTCGTGCAGATCGTCCTCGCTCGTGATGGCTGGCGCGGGTCACTCGAACTGCGCGGCGCGTAAGTGACTTTTCTTCTCATGGTGCAGTGAGGCTGGGTGCCGGTCCACGCGCCGACGAGTCACCTTGCTTCTTTCTACAAGACGTGAACGAGCTCGTCTGACTGTCGAGAATCAAGGGTGCGACGAGCGAGGTGCACCTTCTACGACTCTCACCGTGGCGCCTGAGGATGAATGGTCTCACCTCGGGCCAACATCTCGACAAACTGACCGATGCGCTTGGAACGTGTCTCGGGTCTCTTGGCATTGGCAATCCTGTAGAGAATGGCGTAGCGATTTGCACTCGTCAGCGTCTCAAACATCGCCTTGGCGCGAGGAGTGGATCGGAGAGCAGCAAGAAGATCCTCGGGCACCTCAATGCTGGCTTGCCCGGCGTACGCAGCATCCCATCTACCGTCCTCTTTCGCTCGTCGCACCTCATCGCTGCCTGATTGATGCATCCTTCCGGCGGCGATGAGGCGTTCAGCGATAGCGGTGTTGCGTTGAGACCACGGGCTACGTGCCTTTCGAGGAGTGAAGCGTCGACGGAACGTCATGGTGTCGCGTTGCCCCAATTGGCCGTCAATCCAGCCAAAACAGATCGCCTCATCAAGCGCCTCGTCGTAGGAGATGGAGGTAGGTTCGAGCGTTCCCTTCTTCGCCAGTACCAACCAGACTCCCTGTGCGTCGGCGTGGTGGTCGCTCAACCATCGTCGCCATTCGCGAACGTCTTTGACCAGTAATTCTTGGAGCTCCACGGCGATCACTGTATCCCTGCGTGCCGCCTGTGGCTACAACAACCTATAACGAGGACCTTGTCCTGCTCGAGCGGCCGCCGCTTTTTGGACACGCCAGCGAGAACCGCCTCAGACAGCGCGAAGGCCCAGGATTTCCCTGGGCCTTCTAACTTGGTGGCGGGGGCAAGATTTGAACTTGCGACCTTCGGGTTATGAGCCCGACGAGCTACCAGACTGCTCCACCCCGCGATGGGTACTTACAGCATAGTTGAAAATCAGGCGCCTCATTCCGGGCGACCAGAACGACGAGACTGCCCACCAGGGTCTACTCGATTCTGGAGAAGAGACCCCGCGTCAACGCACGATTACTCACGCGCTCATCACGTCGGTTCGAATGCAACTGCAGTCGTAGCGGTTCGAGCCCGACGTTCAGCACTCAGCCATTGTTCGTCGTGCCAGCGGCGAGTGCACTTTGGGCCAACTGCAGTTGGCGGTTCATGGCGTTCACGTCCGCCTGGTAGGTGCCGAGGTCACCCGCGGTCAAGGCGGCCTGCGCATTGCGATAGAACGTGGCGGCCTGTTTGAGGTAGTAGGCGGCGTCGTGACCACTCGATCCGGTGTTCCCGGTCCCGGGAGGCGTCGATCCGCCCGATCCAGAAATGCTGGCACCCAACACTTGGGAAAGCGCACTCGAAATGGTCGGAGCGATCGCCACGTCCTGGTTAAAGACGGCAATGACGTATCGAAGTTGCGGCAAGGGGTTCGACGAACTCGATACGTAGAGCGGCCGGATGTAAAGGACGCTCTGGTCGAGAGGCACCATCAAGATGTTGCCCAAGAGGACGTTGGAGCCGTGCTGGTCCAAAAGGGTGATGTTCGAGCTCACCTCGGACGTCTGTTGGATGGCCGAGTCGGCCTGTACGGGTCCGAGGACCGACGTCCCTCGCGGTGTCTCGTAGAGATTCAATTGCCCATAATCATTCGCGTCACTCGTCGCGATCATGAAACCGGTGAGCCCCTGGACCGTCGAGGAGTTCCCCGAAGGTACGAACGCAATGGATTCGAGCAGTTGCTGATGGTTGGCCTCGGGCAATGAGCCGACTTGGAGCAGAGGGCTCATGGGTGCGAGCGTGGAGGAGACGACCGTGCCCGCCGCGTTGGTCACCGACTTGGTGGACAGTGCGCTGCTCGGCGCTCCGGCACCCGTGGTCGGCGAGATCTGCCAACGGTCCGACGCGGTGTAGAACGCGGTCGCCGACGTGATGTGATAGCGACCGAGGGTCCCCGCCTGCACCGAGAAGAGGTCCGACGGGTAATGCAGGTGCGTGCGAATCGACTGCGGCATCGAAGACATGGGCAGGAACATCTTGGGGAACGCCGCCTCGTAGGCCTTGATGATCGGGTCGTGCGGGTCGGCGACGTAGAAACTCATCTTGCCGCTGTAGGCGTTGATGACGACCTTGACCGAGTTGCGGATGTAGTTCGTGTTGTAAGGAATGTTCCCCTGATTCACGCTGAGGTTATTCGTGCTCTGGGAGTACGGGTACTGGCTCGAGGTCGTGTAGGCGTCAAGTACGTACTGCACCGACCCGTTCGCGATGACTGCGTAGGGCTGGCTGTCAAAGGTCAGGAACGGTGCGGCCTTCTGGGCCATCTGGGCGACGTCTCGCACGAACAACACGCGACTCTGGGACGTGATCTGATTCGAGATCAGGAAGTTGAAATCACCCAGACGAAGCGCGAGGGCCGCGCGCGAGAAGAAGCCGCCAACCGCGACACCGCCCTTGCCGTGGTAGTGCGACTCGACGGGTTGTCCGGCTTGGGGACCGCTGTTCACCTGGTAGTCGAGCTCGAGCTGTTTGGTGTTG
>JAJXXA010000098.1 GCA_021781335.1 Actinomycetes bacterium | reverse complement strand
TAATTTCTTGAAGTTGGACATGAGCTTCGTCGAGGGAATCACGACCGATCCTTTCGACCGGGCAATCGTCGAGACGATACTTCGACTCGGCGAGGCGCTCAATCTTGGCGTGATCGCAGAGGGTATCGAGTCAACGCTCATCCTTGAAGAACTCCTGCAACTTGGCTGCATGCGCGGTCAGGGTTATCTGATGTCGGAGCCCGCAACACCAGCCGACCTCATTCCGATACTTCGACGTGGGGGTGTTTTGCTCCCGCGGCTGTGGGAAGAATTGAGCATGAACGCTTCTGGCGTGATTGGCGAGTCATAATATGCGTGGTGAAAGTCGATCTACAAGAGCCAGTTGATCTCGTGCTGCATTCGAGCGAATCGTGGCTGTTTCGCTCCATCATCGACGAACTCTCGCGAGACGAGTTGGGCATCAGTTTCATCTATCGAGTGCTCGATCGACTCGCCGATAAGTACGGCTTGAGTGACGCGGTCGTCACGGTCGTTCAAGAGTCGTGCGGAA
Organism: Actinomycetes bacterium; assembly: GCA_021781335.1. Lineage (GTDB taxonomy): Bacteria > Actinomycetota > Acidimicrobiia > Acidimicrobiales > RAAP-2 > RAAP-2. Next base: position 3,578 of record JAJXXA010000098.1, on the reverse strand, counting down.
CCCAGGCGTTTCGATTGGGTAACCGGAGCATCGACGCGGAACTCTTGAGCAGGATTGGCACTTCGCCGGGCCTCTACTGTGAACCTTCGAGCGTGCACGAAGACGAACGAGAGGCCGTGCGCATGGCGTGCCAATTGGCGCTCTCGACCCACCTGGCGCGCTTTCGTGCGGAGCGCGATTGGTTGACGTCGATTTCGAATCGTCGGAGTTTTGATGCAGCGCTCAAGGTCGCGGCCGCACGCAGTGCTCGATACGGGTGGGCGTTCACGCTCGTCGTGATCGACTTGAACGAGTTCAAGTCGATCAACGACCGCGCCGGCCATGAGGTGGGCGACGACGTGCTTCGCCAATTCGGCCTCGCGCTACGGCGTTCGATTCGAAGCGGCGACACCGCGGCACGTATCGGCGGCGACGAGTTTGCCGTCATTCTCAACAACGCGGAAGGCAGCGAAGCGTCGGGCTTCATCGAACGTGTTCGCGCTCAGACAAAGGCCAGTGACGAGGTCGTAGATTTCACAACGGGTACTGCCGTGTCGCCTCGCGATTCGACCGACCCGAAGGAACTGCTGCGCATCGCCGATGCGCGCTTGTATGAAAAGCGGGGTATTGCGCTCACATGACAACTCGAACCGATGAGGATTTGGAGCTTGAACTTCGTTCGCTGCCGGGTGTGCTGAGCGTCAGCATCACGTACGGCGCTCACGATGAGGTCGAGGTGGTGACGTTGCTCGTCATCGGCTCGGACTTTGAGTCGACGAGATCTGAAGCGCACTTGATCTTGAGTCTTTATTATGCCGATGCGGCCCTTGTGATCGAAGAGGCCAACGACGCGCTCATCCAGATGAGCCGAGATCACTCGCGTGTCGCGATCGTCGACGCGCAGTTTGAGCACGCGACGGGCGCCGTGCGGGTGCAGCTCCAGTACAACGGTCGCACGGGTATTGGCCATTCGGGGAGCGGACCGTTGATCGGGGGAGCGGACGCCACGCTCGCGGCACTACGCGAGCTGGGACTCGAGGTGCCGTTCTCGTTGCTGTCGGTAAATAGTGTGTCGCTCATGAATCGCTGGCCCGTCATCGTGACACTTCGCTCGACGAGGAATGAGAGCGACCGGATGGGCATCGCGCTCGCTGAGGGAGAGCTGTTGTCCTCGGTGAAGTCGACCCTTAACGCCCTCAACCGATTCCTCGCCACACCCGTGCGGGCTAGCTGAGACGAAAGGCTGCGCAATGAGGTCACAGTTGACATGGGGTCGCTCGAGCCCTTTCGCGCGACGAAGGGCGTACGCGATTACGGTGGCCGTGCTCGCGGGTATGAGCGTCTCATCGCAGGCGCTCGCGAGCGATACCTCCACTTCCACGAGTTCGAGTTCTACGACCAGCACCTCGACGCCGGCAAAACCCGTCTACGTGGCCCCTTTAAGTGGTCTACCCGATCCTCGGGGTCTCACGAAGCATCATTCTGCCATCACGATCAAGATCGATAATACGTACGCCGCTCGACCGCAGTTTGGTGTCAACGAAGCCGACGTCGTGTACGAGGAGATCGTCGAAGGCGGCATCACGCGACTCGCCGCGGTCTTTGATTCGCAGTTGCCTAGCGTCGTGGGACCGATTCGCTCCGTTCGACGTACGGATGGAGAAATCGTGTTTCCAATTGGCGGCGTATTCGCGTGTTCCGGCGGCGCGCAATACGCCCTGCAGAGCATCGCGAGCGCGCCGGTCAAGTTTCTTGACGAGTCGACGAGCGGGGGTGCGATGTTTCGCGATCCGAAGCGCTTCCCGCCGCACAATCTGCTCGGTAACGCCGCCGAACTAGTGAAAATAGGCCGAGGCACCAAGCCGCCGCGCGAAATCTTCACTTACCGTGCCCACGGCGTGCAGGCGCCCGGCGCCAAGGTGCATTCGTTTACCGTTGGCTTCGCCGCGGGGTATGCGACGTCCTACACGTGGGACCAGTCTACGCAGTCGTGGAATCGATATATCTTCGGCGCACCCGATCTGGTCGCGAGTGGCGCCCAGCTTTCACCCAAGAACGTGATTGTCATGAACGTGAACTACAAAGGCGGTGTTGGAGTGATCGGCGCCGAAGCGGTGTTGACGGGATCGGGTCCTGTCGAGGTCTTCACCGACGGGAGGGTGGAGCGCGGGACGTGGTCGCGTTCGTCGCTCTCTCGTCCGATTGTGTACCGGAACAACGGTCGAGCCATCGAACTGACGCCGGGCCAGACGTGGGTGGAATTGCTCGACCCGAGTGAACGAGCGACGATCACGGCAAATTGACGGCCGGCGTCGTCGCGGCAGTGGCGTCGATGCGACGTTGAACATTCTTCACTCCGATGCGGCTTAGTCAGTAGGTAGAGTAAGCGACAGTCCGTGTCGCGACGACGACGTGGTGGGACTGAACCGAGGGGGAAATGTGGTTGATTTTGTGACGCGCGGGCGGGTCGAAAGTGCACTGAGTGATGCGCTTTTGGATCGTCGACCACTCTGGGGAGCGTTTATTGGAGGCTCGTTCGTCGAGCCATCCGGCGCAGCAACGTTCGACGTGCTCGAAGCGTCCAATGGTCAGGTCATGGCCCACGTCGTCGTGGCTGATGAAGAGCTTGTGGATCGCGCGGTGAGTGATTCAAGACGTGCGTACGAAGAAGTGTGGCGCGCGCTCTCGCCACGCGAACGAGGCGCCTTGATGCGTCAGGTGGCCGCGCGCATACGTGAACACAGCGAAGAGTTAGCGGAACTGTGCGCGAGAGAAGTGGGAAAACCTAAGCGCGACGCGCTGCGTGTGGACGTGATGTCGAGTCATACGAGCTTTGACTACTACGCGGGCATCGCGGACACCGTCCATGGTCAAATTCTCGACCAGGGTCCTATTGAGGCCCGTGTGAGCTACGAGCCCTATGGGGTCGTCGCGGCGATTCTTCCCTTCAATTGGCCGCCAATCCATTTCTCAAAGAAGTGTGCTCCCGCCGTGGCGGTGGGTAACACCGTCGTCATCAAACCTGGCGAGCAGGCTCCCCTCACGGTGCTGCGTCTGGTGGAAATCGCCAACGAGGTGTTGCCACCTGGTGTCATCAACGCGGTGTCGGGTATGCCCGCGGGGCCGGCTCTCGCGTCACACCCTCGCGTCGAGAGGATCTCATTCACCGGCGCCACCGCTACTGGCCGACGGGTCATGGAGAGTGCCGCGAAGAACCTCACTTACACAACGCTGGAGCTGGGCGGTAAGAACGCCCTCATGGTGCTTGACGACGCGGACCTCGACGAGGCGGTGCCCATCGCAATCGAAGGAATGTTCTACAACCAAGGCGAGGCCTGTACGTCAACGTCTCGGATTCTCGTCCATACCTCGATCTACGACGAGTTCGTCCGGCGCTTCGTTGATGCGACCAAGGAGTTGGTCGTGGGCGACCCCTTGGTCGCTACGACCGATATCGGACCCCTGGTCGACGCTCGCCAGCAGGAGCGCGTCGAGCACTATGTACGACTCGGGATCGAAGAGGGCGCCACGCTGTTGTATGAGGGAACGCTCCCAGACGACCCCTCGTGGGCTGAGGGATTCTTCGTCGCGCCACGTGT